>JAZQWS010000406.1:0-2989 GCA_045632465.1 Eubacteriales bacterium | reverse complement strand
GTTTACAGGAACCTCCGGCAAGAACAATACCTTCAAAAATTGTAATTTCTATAATGCCGCTCCCATGGCGGTTGGAAGCTACACGATTACCTACACCGATTGCCGCTTTAATACGATCAGCGATTTCGTGCAGGGCGATGGTCGCATGGCATACACCGATGAAACTCGTAGCGTAACGGCCAACGGAAAGACTTACGTATTCAACGTAGCCATTGGCGCCGCCGCCCTTGTAGAATGGGGCTTGGGTATTGAATCCGAATATTGGGTGATCGGCAGCACCGCAACGCGCGAGGGCGTTGAGGTGATCGATGGCATCTTCCTTTATGGCTTCGCGCCCGTAGAGGTAGCAGAGGAGGGAAATAAGTCCTCCATGAAGCTCGCCGGCGTCAAGTCCGGCATGATGCAGATGAATCTGACGCTTCAGAGCCAGATCCGCATGAATCTTTTGCTTCATCAGACCGCGTTTGCAAATGCAAGCGTGAAGATCGCAGGCAAGGAGGTTGCTCTTTCGAATGCGAAAAACGGATATTACACGGTTTCCTGCCCGATCGCTCCCGACGTGGCAAACGAGGCGGTTGAGATCGTTGTAACGATTGGCGAAAACGTGCACACGCTCTTCTGCGGCATCGATGCATATTCGAAGGCCGTGATTGAATCCACCGATGAAAACATCGGTATGGATGCAAAGTATCTGATCTATTCGATGATTGAATACGTTCGCGCAATGACGGGCGTTGCGGATTTCTGCAATGTAAACGCGCCCGAGGGCTATGCAACCCGCGCATTGGATGCCGTTGCTTATGAAAAGACCGAAGGAAATTCCTATCTCACCCATATCCGTTTCAAGCTTGACGATACGATTGCAATTCAGCTTGCCGGCGTGGCAGGAAAGAAAGTGAATCTCATTCTTGCAACCGGACGTAGCGAATGGGGAACGATCGATGAAAACGGAAGCGTAATTTTTGAGAACCTGTACGTAAACGAGTTCTACGGAAATATGACGATCAAGGTTGAAAACGAAACCTATACCTATTGCCTTGCAAACTATCTTGCAGAAATGCAGGACGGTAGCGAGGTGGCCGTGATCGCCGCGCTGCATAACTATGTCTACTATGCGGACGTATACGTAAAGATTTTGCAGAATGATTTCGGCGGCAGAACCTTTGATGCCTCCGAGCAGGCTCGCATGAGAGACGGAATTCTCGCCCTCCTCTATAGCGAGAATATCGATCCCATTAAGCTTTTGAAGGATATGTATCTCGTAGCCTTCAGCGCATCTCCCACCCTTGCAACCACGCCTGCCGGAGTGCTGGACGGCATCTTCTCCACCTCGGAGGAGGCAACGCCCAAGGCTATGCGTGCGATCGTTGTTCCAACGCTGTACGGCGGATCTTCCGTAGATGCATCGCTGGATTCTCTCTTCACCGGTGCGCGCTCGATTGCTGAGCTTGAGGATCTCATCATCGGCGATCTTCTCTTTGTAACTGTCGGCTCGCAGACGAATGCTTATATCTTTGACGGCGAGTGCCTGATCTCCGTGATGAACGGATGCACCTATGCGGATACCGATGCGGTTCTCGATTCTCTCGAGAATGCAAAGCGTTATGCCGTTCTCCGTCCTTCGCTGACGCTTGCAACCCTTCGCTATGCGCTTCCCGAGGAGGAGCTGAACCTCACGGCGGCGCAGATCGCCCTGATCGAAACGGCAAAGGCGTACCTCCAGCGCGGCTACCGTCAGCAGTATGACGATTCGAACATGGCAACGAGCAGCGAATACCGCTGGCAGATCGGCCAGTATGCCCCCGAGGATTATACCTCGCAGAAGTGGGGATATCTGAACTGTGCCGCATTCACCTATGAGTGCTATCGCAACGCGCTCGGTATGGATCTTGGCAGCCGTTATACCACCAATGCGCTTTGTAAGTTCTATCTGAACGGCGGCGCGGTTGGTGCGGCTGAATATCCTTATTATTATCATGGCAGTCTGAACGTTTCCGATGCCGATAAGGCCGCTATAGAGGATGCGTTTATGAGCACCCTCGTTCCCGGTGACCTCGTCGTGATCCTTCGTGATGGCGGATACGGCCACGTTATGCTCTATATCGGCAATGGCGTTTTGATCCATAGCAGCGGTTCGAGCTTTGCCTATGGCGATGACAGCGAAACCTACGAGCCCACCATTCGTTATATGAACGTAATGGGCTACCTCTTCAATCCCGATGCATCGAACTATCTCTTCCGCGAGGTGGAGGATACAGAAAACGGCGGTATGCGCACCTACATCGAGGATCTTGCGATCGTAAGACCTCTCGATGGCTTTAACGGCTCGATTCCCGAAAACACGCAGAACCGTATTGAAAATCTTTCGGGCATCCTCTCTGAGAAGCTTTCCTCTCATCCCGAAGGCAAGACCGTGAATATCGGTGCGCCCATCATCTTCACCTTCCGCATCAAGAATAACGGACTTGAAGCAAAAACGCTTGAGATCAAGGATTATATTCCCGAAAACGCAACGCTTCTTTCCGCAGATGATTTCGCTTTTGCAGATGGTGTGCTTTCCGCAACCGTAACGGTAGCGCCCGGTGAAACCGCCGAGGTTTCCTACACGGTAACCGCAAGCGGCGAGATCGGCGCGAAGATTCAGGGCAAGAATGCCACGGTTGGCGGCGTTCTTCATACCTGCCCCGCAACCTATATCGAAAACACGCTCACCGAGGCAGAGCAGGCGGCTATCCTTGCCGCAGTAGCGCAGTTTAAGGCATCCAACCCCGATAAGCTCACGAACTTTGCGCTTGTAAACGCGATCTATGAGGCCGCAGGCCTTGAAGCGCCCTTCGCGAAAGGCGATGACGTAAGAGCCTCTCTGTTTAAAAACGTAACCGTGAGCGGTAGCACGCTTTGGCAGCTTTCCGAGGATAGCGAATATTACGATATGGTCGTTCCCACGATGTATGGCGGCCGTAAGTATTACACGCCTCAGAAGTATACA
>JAZQWS010000405.1:0-3448 GCA_045632465.1 Eubacteriales bacterium | reverse complement strand
CGGAGAACAAATCTATGCTCATGGGTATTGATATCGGCGGCACAAAATGCGCCGTTGTTGTTTCAGATGCAGAGGGGCGCATTCTGCGCAAGGAGCGCTTTGCGACCACGAATTGCGAAGAAACGCTTGCGAATATTTTTGCCGCGGCGGAAAGGCTTGGCGCTTCCGAAGCGGATGCGATCGGCATCAGCTGCGGCGGTCCTTTGGATGAAAAGGAAGGCCTGATCCTCTCGCCGCCCAATCTTCCCGGATGGGATAACATTCCCATCGTTTCGATGCTGAAGGAAAAATTCGGCAAGCCCTGCGCCATCTGCAACGATGCCAATGCGGGCGCTTTGGCTGAATGGAAATTCGGTGCGGGCAAGGGATGCGAAAACCTTGTTTTCATGACCTTTGGCACGGGGCTCGGCGCCGGGCTGATCCTGAACGGAGCGCTTTTCAGCGGAAGTTGCGGCATGGCAGGCGAGGTTGGCCATATGCGACTTTCCGACTACGGCCCCGCAGGCTACGGAAAATGCGGCTCCTTTGAGGGATTTTGCTCCGGAAGCGGGCTTTACGAGCTCGGGCGAGGCAAGGCAAGAGAATACCTCCAGCGCGCCGAGATTCCTTCCTTTATTAAGGACAAGGATCCCGCCGCCTTCACCGTTGCCGAAATGGCCGAGGCCGCACGCACAGGGGATTCTTGTGCGAAGGAGGTTTTTGACATTTGCGCGAAAATGCTCGGAAGAGGACTTTCGCTCATCTGCGATCTGCTGAACCCCGAAAAGATCCTGATCGGAAGCGTTTTTGCAAGATGCCGCGATCTTTTAGAGCCCGGCGCTCTTCGCGTTATGCAAAAAGAGGTGCATCCGATGACGATGAAGAGCGTTATCCTGGATACGCCTGCACTCACGGAAAATATCGGAGATATGGCGGCACTCGCCGTTGCAATGTATACCTTGGAAAGGAAAAGATAACATGAATTATATTGAAAAGATCATTGAGGAAAATCCTGCGCTTGCCCCCTGCAAGGAGGCAATGGAGGAGGTTGTTTGCGCAATCGTTTCGATGCACCGCGCTGGCGGCAAGCTTTTGCTCTGCGGTAACGGCGGAAGCGCATCGGATTGCGAGCATATCAGCGGCGAGCTGCTGAAGGGCTTTCTTTCGAAGCGACCCGTTTGCGAATGTGCGCTCCCCGGCTTGGATTCCGACATCCGCGAAAAGCTCCAGAGAGGCATCGGCGCCGTTCCGCTCTCTTCTCTTTCCGCGCTTTCCACCGCGTTTTCCAATGACGTGGATCCCGCACTGACCTTTGCACAGGGCGTTTTTGCACTGGGACAGAAAAACGACGTGCTTCTCGGACTTTCCACCTCCGGCAACGCAAAGAACGTAATTGCGGCTTTGAAGGTGGCAAAGGCGATGGGACTTAAGACGATTGCCATGACCGGCGAGAGCGGCGGCAAGATGAAGGCACTCGCAGACATTACGCTCACCGTTCCCGAAACGGAGACCTACAAGGTGCAACAGCTGCACCTGCCCGCATATCACGCGATCTGCGCTGAGGCAGAAAGGATCCTCTTTGAAAAGGAGGCTTAAAAATGTTTGACAGAACCATACGAATGCTTGAGAAATGCAAGGACGACGCGCGCGCATTTGCATATTTTTCCACATTGATCACGCAAGGATTTTTTATCCTTTATTACATATGTGCATTGGCGCTTTCGCTTGGGCATCCGATCATTTACAGCATTCTTCTCGCGCTCTCGGCGGCGGCGCTTATTTTTCTTGTTTTCACAGAAAAACCGCACTATATCAAGCCCACAAAAATACGCAGATGGGTTCGAGTTTTCATAAGATATGCAAAGTATTGTGTGCATTTAGTTGCAATTTCTCTCACGCTATACACGTTTTACGTGGATATTGAAAAGGTTTCTCCCGTTTCGCTCGTTTTGCTGATCCTCGCCGTTCTCGCCTTCCTGATTCAAATCATCGGCGAGATCGTTGGTTTCCTTTCCAGGCGGTATTTCGAGGAGCTTTTAGCTTCTGCTTTGGCAGACACACAGCTTCTGCGATCGCTTCTTGATAAGGTGCAAAGCGGCGCAAACACGATTCAGCGCATGAAGGACGGAATCTCTTCCTTTTCGGAGCGCGCCTCGGAAAAGACCGAAAAATGGAGCGCGGGAATCAAGGGAAAGATGGCGTTCCTCAAGAAGAAAAAGAAAGACACACCGCTTCTCTCCGATATCGTTATCGAGGCGGAGAAAGAAACGGATACATAATCCAAAAAAGCATTTTTTCATAAAAAGAAGGCGGGGAGCATTTCAAGCTCCTCGCCTTCTTCTGCGCCAAAGGACGCAAAATTATTTTTCAGCCTTCGTGTACTTAACGCCGCCGATCTTAACAAAATCGTCACCCTTCTCATAAGGAACGGAGGGCAATGCCTCAGCCTCTCCCGTGAGCGTGAATGCGATCTCGAGGCTTCCATCCTCGGCCTTAACGATCTCGTACGTTCCTTCCTGAGGATCAAGAGAAGCGCCGAAGCCTGCAAGGCTGCCGGAATAGGTCAGCTTAAAGTTCTTTCCGCTGAACTCATACGTTGCGGTAACGCTTGCAACCTCAATGCCTGCAACCGTAGTTTTCAGCTCGCCTACGTACTTACCCGAGGGGTTATTGCCGCAAGAAGCAAGGGTGAACACACATCCGCAAAGAAGCGCAAGTGCCAAAGCAAGACTCAAAAATCTTTTCATTGTTTTTTCTCCTTTTGTCATTCGTTTGAGCTAAGCTCTGCATACAGTATAGCACAAGAAAATAGATTTGTCAAGCATTTAGAATAATTCTAAAAACAAATTTTTACATCTGTTTTTTATTGGATTTGCATAAAAATACCGCCGGCCCGAAAGCAATCTCGCGGCCGACGGTATTTTTATTTTCGGGAGATTATTTTACCTTAGTAAGCTCGATCACATCTCCGCTGTCATGATCGGAAAGCGTGAGAACCTTCTTATCAAGAGAATAGATGTACTCCGAGCCCTGCATGAAGGAAAGAAGGCCGATATCCTCGCCGCTGATATCGAAAACGATAACCTCGTGGCCATGGCCTTCCTCAGCCTCAAGAGAATACTTGCCGCTTGCCTTATAGATTCTTTCGCCGTTTTCAACAGAAAGCGAAAGCTCTACGGCGTTATCCTCGCCGAAGGTTACGGTGAGCACATCCGAATCGTCGGTGATGAAGATACCTTCATACGTGCCTTCGAGGCCACTGCCGCAGGAAGCAAGGGTGAGCATACAAGCACAAAGAAGCGCAACAGACAGGATGAGAGAGAGAATTCTTTTCATTTTTTTACTCCTTTTTATTTATATTCATTTTTGTTTTTTAATACGCGATAGATGGAACGATAAGAGGCAAGACGCGAGGGGGAAAGATTTCCCTCCTCTGCGGCGCGCGCGATGGCACATTCCGCCGCCCCCT
>JAZQWS010000404.1:0-1028 GCA_045632465.1 Eubacteriales bacterium | reverse complement strand
TTTCAATTCAAACTGCTCTGCGGCCATTTACGGCGGACACTCGACCTTCGGCTGGGTGGAATATCGCATTTCCGAGGATGGCGGCGAAAGCTTTTCCGAGGTAAAGGAGCTTCCCTATTCGAAGCAAGCCTTTCACGATGGCATCCACGTGATTTCCGTGGAAAAGGCCGTTGCTTGCGAGGATGGGCGCATCGTTGCCATTTGCCTCAGAAACAACGCGCACGCGCTTTGCCAGCCAGGGGACACGCCGATGACCGTTACGAGCCTGGACGGCGGAAATACATGGAGCGAGCCGAAGGAGCTTTGCACCTACAAGGGCAGAGTTTACGATGCCTGCACCTACGCGGGTGTTATCTACGCGCTGGAATTTTGCAATGACGGCACGGGATGCTTCTGCGGCGAAAAGGACGAGCACGTATATCGAATTTTCACAAGCACGGACAAGGGCGAAAGCTTCGAGGAGCTTTGCGTTGTTCCGATCCCCTCGATGGGAAGAGGCTACGGCGCGATGCTCTTTGACGATGCGGGCAATCTGCACGTTTACGCTTATAACCTGAATGACGAGATCCATATGGATCACATCGTGAGCCGCGACCAAGGAAAAAACTGGGAAGAGCCTTCGGTCTGCTATCTGAAGGAGGGCATCCGCAATCCGCAGGTTGCCGTGATGGACGGCGTTTATATTCTGCACGGCAGAAACAAAACGGCGGACGGATTCGTTCTCTACACCTCCGAGGATGGAGAGCATTGGGATGAGGGCACGTATCTCGGCCGCGCCAAGGGCGCTTGCTACTACTCCAACAATATCGTTCTCAAGGATAAACAGGGGCGCAATCGCCTTTTGATCCAATATTCTGAAAATTACGGCAAGGAAGAGTGCGTGAATATTTTCCACCGTTATCTCACAATTAAAAAGCATTAAAGGAGAAGTTTTTATGAGAGAAATCAAACGAAACGGCTACACGGTGCGCCTTAGCGACCCGATTTTATACGTTGACAACGAGAGCAGAAAAAGAAGCGGACATATG
>JAZQWS010000403.1:0-2328 GCA_045632465.1 Eubacteriales bacterium | reverse complement strand
AGGTGAAGGGCAGAAGATCGGGATCCGCATCGTATACGTTCCAGGGAACAATTTCTATGGAGGGCATACAAGCGATGCCGCCACAGGTATCGATGCGATCCACCTTCGGCCAAGCCCATTTCCAGGAGCGGATACCGCGCTTATGGATCACACGCGCCATCTTAATATTGAAATCATCCGTCGGCAAACCGTACGATCCATTGGGGGATCCGAAGGTGATGACGGGCTTTTTGAAGCCCCAATCTTTATATATTTGGAAGAAAAGCTCAACGAGAAGCTCAAATTCCTCGATGGGAAGCGCGGGAGAAGCGACCTCTCCTCTTTCATACGCTCTGCGGAAAGGATAGTGATGCTGCTCGGTGACCTGCTTGCCATTCTCATAATAGCCATGCATCAGGCCGTGCAGACCGAAATCGATATATTCGCTTGCCTCCAGCTCTGCAAAATATTCCTCGGCAAGCTTCATATCCAGCTTTCCTGCCGCATCCCATCCTGCCTCGTCCCAGGTTACGTGAGGAACGCCGCGCAGGCGGTTATATTTATCCCATTCGCCGATGACCATGTTGCAATGGATATGGCTATTCAAGGCCTTTCCAAGCTCGTTGACAGCGCGCACGTCCAGCGGATGATGCGTGCGGGGAATGCCCGTGCTGGAGGGCTGACCGATGGTGCGGCGATCGCGCCCGTCAAACCATCCCACATCGTCAATACGAATATGCGTCGCGAGGGGTAACGTAAGATTCATAAAAACATCTCCATTCTTTTGAAGCTTATTTGCACTCAGTATAGCACACGCGCGTGTGCATGTCAATAGAAAAGGCGGCATTTGATAATTTTTGGCTATTTTTCAATAAAATTCGTCTTTTTTTCCTGCGTGCTTCTTGACCTTTTCGAATATACGTGATATAATAGTTGCATCCGCAACTGTTGCATATGCAACTATTCATTAAAAGAGGACGAGTTATGCAAAAATTCATGAAAATGCTGAACAATATCAGCCGCTCGCAAGCAACGTTTCGAAAAAATCGGGTTTCCGACAAGGAGCTGAATTCCGGACACTACGCCTTTGCGCTGACGATCTGCCGCAATCCCGGAAGATCGCAGGAGGAGCTTGCGAGGGAGCTTTGCATCAATAAAAGCACCGTGGCAAGAAATCTCAACCGCATGGAGGAAAAGGGCTACATCACGCGCACGCCCCTGCCGAATGATAAGCGGCAATTTTCGGTGTATCCGACCGAAAAGATGCGCGCGATACTCCCCGAGATCAAGCGCGCCTCCGAGGAATGGACGCTTCTGCTCTCCGAAGGCATCCCCGAGGATGAGCTTGCCATTTTCCAATCGGTGCTCACGCGCATGCAAGAAAAAGCGCGGGAAATCACGGAAAAGCAGGAGGAAAGCAAATGAAGTGGATCCTCTCCTATTTCAAACCGCTTCGCGCGCGGCTTGCCATTGGAATCACGATCAAAACGGTTGGTACGGTGGCAGAGCTTTTCATCCCCTTTCTTCTTTCGTACATACTCGATCACGTGATCTCGGACAATGACGTTCCGAAAATCGTTTTTTTCGGCATTCTGATGGCGATCTGCGCCGTGATTGCAAGTGCGGGCAACGTGATCGCAAACCGCATGGCGGCCGGGACAACGATGCTCTTTTCCACGCAGATGCGAAAAAAACTTTTTTCCAAAACCTTGCATCTTTCGGCAAGAAACACGGATCATTTCACGATTCCCTCATTGGAGGCCAGAATCACGGCGGACACCTACAACGTACAAAACTTCATTGGCATGATGCAACGCATGGGTATCCGCGCGCCGATCCTTCTGCTGGGCGGCACGGGTATCACAATGATCATGGACAGACGCCTCTCCCTCGTTATGATCTCCACGCTCCCTCTGATATTCGCCGTGGTATACGGAATTTCGCGCATGGGCGTTCCGCTCTATTCCACCGTGCAGCAATCCGTTGACGGAATGGTTCGCGTGGTACGCGAGGATGCGCAGGGAATCCGCGTGATCAAAGCCCTCTCCAAGGTGGATTACGAGAACGAACGCTATGATAAAGCAAACATTCGTTTACAAAAGAGCGAGAGTAGGGCGGGAATTATCATGGGAATTGTCAACCCCGCGATGACGATGCTGATGAACATGGGCATCGTTGCGGTGGTGGCGGTCAGCGCCTATTTTGTTTCCAGAGATCTTTCCTCCGCTCCCACGGTGATCGCATTCATGCAGTATTTCACGCTCATATCCATGGCGATGATGTCGCTTTCCAGAATGTTCGTGATGTACACGAAATGCGCCGCATCCGCGAAGAGAATCGCGCTTGTGA
>JAZQWS010000402.1:0-17140 GCA_045632465.1 Eubacteriales bacterium | reverse complement strand
TCCACCTCCCTCTCGGAGGGAGGCTAAATAAACCCACGCCGAAACGGAAAATCCGCTCAGTGCTCCCGCCGCTTTTTCTCATATTTCCTTGTAGGGGATGACGCCCTCGGCATCCCGTTTCTTCGCCTTCTCCTTGGGAGCAGATTTTCACAAGGCTCCCTCCGGGAGGGAGCTCTCGACGGAGTCGAGTGAGGGAGCCTGCGTGTAGCCTTGTTTTTGTAGCCGAAAAAACGAGATCAATCAAGCTTTCGCATGCTCCTTCCGTCTTTTGCTACGCAAAATCCACCTCCCTCTCGGAGGGAGGCTAAATAAACCCGCGCCGAAACGGAAAAATCCATCTCGGCGCGAAAATATTTCGTGAAAGAATAACCTTATTCACCGGTGTAATTGTACGTAATGGTGTAAGAGCCGGTGTTCCAGTTCCAATCCCATTCCCTATCTATCGCATTCCACTGTTCCCGCGTGCCGCGATACTTGATGCTCGTGAGGCTATAACAATCACGGAACACATAAGAGCCGATGGACTCTACGCTATCGGGAATCACCACGCTCGTGAGGCTATTGCACCAAGCGAACGCATAATCGCCGATTGATACAAGAGATTCCCCAAGGGTAATCTCTGAAAGTTGGTCGCAATACGCAAAGGCGTATGCCCCCAACGTTTCCACACTATCACCGACCACCACGCTCGTGAGGCTATCGCAATTAGAGAACGCTCCATAGCCGATTACTTTCACAGAATCGGGAATTGTAATGCTTGTAAGTCTTTCGCATCTACTAAATACACCATAAGCAATCACTTTTGTATCCTCGTGAATTGTGTACGTAGTCAGATTCTTATTGGTCAGTCCAATCAAGATTGCATAAGGATTCTCTGCATCGCCGATATATCTTCCGTAAGCATACTCTGTATAAAGTGCGGAATTGCAACCTGAGAACGCATCGCGACCCGCCTCGGGCGCGCCTAAAATCGTCACACTCGTGAGACTATAGCAATTATAGAACGCAGAATCGCCGATGGTCGTTACGCTATCGGGAATCACCACGCTCGTGAGGCTATTGCAACCTTGGAACGCAGAAGAGCCGATGGTCGTTACGCTATCGGGGATCCCCGCGCTCGTGAGGCTATAGCAATCACGGAACGCAGAAGTGCCGATGGAAGTTACGTTGTCTCCGATCACCACGCTCGTGAGACTATTGCAATACCTGAACGCTTCAAAGCCAATAGACGTTACGCTATCTCCGATCACCACGCTCGTGAGGCTATTGCAAGAATAGAACGCATAATCGCCGATGCTCGTTACGCTATCGGGGATCACCACAGAGGTGATAAAATTCATATTTTCGAACGCTTTTTGATAGATATTTCTTACAGGCAAACCGTTATAGGTATCCGCAATCAAGATCTTGGTTGCCGTGCCGTCGTAGCCGATGACCTCTGCGTAAGTACCGTCTGTCGAAACGCCGTAAAGGATGCCAACCGTAGGCGCGAGAGGTTCACTGCAAGCGGTGCAGAATCCGGAATCATCCACGTTGTGCTCGGCGTAGCCCTTGGTTGCATCGCAGTTTTTGCATTCCAGCCAATGGAAGGATGCATCGGTGATGTATTCGGTTTTATAGTCGTGATCTGCTACGGGCGTGTAATTGACCTTGTCAACAAAGCCGCAAGCGGTGCAGGTCTTTTCATCGTAGCCTTGCGCTTGGCAGGTGGGTTTATATGTCACGATTTGGAAGCTGTGGTTGTCATATCCGCCGTTTTTCCATTCGATTTCGCCGCAATCATCGCAGATGCGATACAAAAGCTGTTCGTCGCAAGTCAGGCTTTCGTCATTGCCATATTGCGTCCACGCGCCGCCGCTATGTACGTGAGGAATGTCAACGCCATCCTCGTAAGCTTCTGCGCACTTATCACATTCGCCATCATCATCGGCATCTCTATGCTGGCAAACAGGCGCATCGGGGATATCTTTGCCATCGGTGTAGGTTTCGGCGCATTCGTCGCAGAGGCCGTTATCGTCTGCATCTCTATGCTGGCAGACGGGTGCATCGGGAATGTCCTTGCCGTCGGTGTAGGCCTCGTTGCACTTATCGCACTTGCCGTTGTCGTCCTTATCGCGGTGCTGGCAGACGGGGGTATCGGGAATGTCCTTACCGTCGGTGTAGGCCTCGGAGCATTCGTCGCAGAGATTATCATCGTCTGCATCTCTGTGCTGGCATACGGGAGCATCGGGGATATCTTTTCCATCCTCATAGGCTACGCCACACTCGTCGCATTCGCCGTTGTCGTCCTTATCGCGGTGCGGGCAGATATCTTCGCCGCCGCACGCCGTTACAGAAAACAGGAGGGCGAGGATCAGAATCATAGACAAAATTTTTCTCTTCATATCGTTTCTCCTAAAATGACATTTTTCGGATATTTCCATTATACTTTTGCGCATCCGTTTGGAAAGCACAAGGCTACTATAGCACAGAAGATAGAAAAAGTCAAGTCGGGTTCTTTTTTTTGATGCATTTTTAGAGTTTTTTTGCCGCGTTTTTTTGAAAAAATGCATTTATGCATATTTAACTGCATATTCCGCATAACTATGCAAATTATCAAAAAAAGATAGACAAATCGGGGGCGAATGATTTTAGATAAAATGGTGCAATCTGCCGAAAATAAAGAATTTTACAAAAAACGCTTGCATATTTATTCGATTGGTGCTAAAATAACATCATCAAAAACAAACAGGCGGCCAAGAGCCGCACGTCAATAGGAGGATTTCTAAAATGGATAAGAAAGACATTAAAAAAGTAGTGCTTGCGTATTCGGGTGGTCTTGACACCTCGATCATCATTCCGTGGCTCAAGGAAAACTACAACAACTGCGAGGTTATTGCCGTTTCCGGTAACGTTGGCCAGGCAGACGAGCTGGAGGGCCTTGAGGAGAAGGCTCTGAAGACCGGCGCATCCAAGCTTTACATCGAAGACCTCACCGAGGAATTCGTTGATGATTACATCGTTCCCACCATGAAGGCCGGCGCGGTTTACGAGGAGTATCTCCTTGGTACCTCCTTCGCTCGCCCCATCATTGCAAAGAGAATCGTTGAGATCGCTCTTGCAGAGGGCGCAGACGCTATCTGCCACGGCTGCACCGGTAAGGGTAACGACCAGGTGCGCTTCGAGCTTGCCATCAAGGCATTCGCTCCCGATATGCACATCATCGCTCCCTGGCGCGAGTGGAGCATCAAGTCCCGCGAGGAGGAGATCGACTACGCAGAGGCACACAACATTCCTCTGAAGATCAACCGCGAGACCAACTACTCCAAGGATAAGAACCTTTGGCACCTTTCCCACGAGGGACTTGACCTTGAGGACGCTTGGAACGAGCCTCTCTACGAGAAGTAGGGCTTCCTTGAGATGGGCGTTTCTCCCATCGAGGCTCCCGATAAGCCCACCTACATCACCATGGACTTCGAGAAGGGCGCTCCCGTTGCCCTGAACGGCGAGAAGATGAGCGCAAAGGACATCATCCTTGCTCTGAACAAGCTCGGCGACGAGAACGGTATCGGTCTGCTCGACATCATCGAGAACCGTCTTGTTGGTATGAAGTGCCGCGGCGTTTACGAGACTCCCGGCGGAACGATCCTCTACTTTGCTCATAACTACCTCGAGACCCTGACGCTCGACAAGATGACCGCGCACAAGAAGGCAGAGCTTGCCATCACCTTCGCGGATCTCGTTTACAACGGCCAGTGGTTCACTCCTCTTCGCGAGGCTCTCTCCGCATTCGTTGATAAGACCCAGGAGCACGTAACCGGTACGGTTCGCCTCAAGCTCTACAAGGGCAACATCATCAAGGCTGGCGTTAAGAGCGATTACGCGCTTTACTCCGAGGAGCTTGCAACCTTCGGCGAGGATGAGGTTTACAACCAGGCAGATGCCGCAGGCTTCATCAACCTCTTCGGTCTTCCGATCAAGGTTCAGGCACAGGTTAACGAAAAGAACGCGAAGTAATTTCAAGTTTCGCGAAAAGCGAAAAAATATCGGTGGGCTGTCTCAATTGGCAGCCCACGAAAAATTTATATAAGAATTTTTTCAGAAAGAAAATTGGTGTATTATGGCTAAGATGTGGGCAGGACGCACGGATGGCGCAGTCAGCGCCATTGCGGACGATTTCAATTCATCCATTCATTTTGATTCCAGAATGTTCGCAGAGGACATCAAGGGAAGCATGGCGCACGCCGCAATGCTCGGCGCAAGAGGCATCATCAGCGAAAGCGAAGCAGAAACGCTGATCGGAGGGCTCGAAGGCATCCTTTCGGATCTCACGAGCGGCGCGCTCGATTTCGATATGAGCGCGGAGGACATTCATATGTTCGTGGAGCAGGTGCTGACCGAAAGACTCGGCGACGTTGGAAAGAAGCTCCACACCGCAAGATCGAGAAACGACCAGGTGGCGCTCGACTTCCGCATGTATCTGCGCCGCGAGCTGGACGAGATCACCGATCTTGCGAAGAAGCTCTGCGCAACCGTTGTGGAAAAGGCCGAGGAATACGCCGATCTCATCATGCCGGGCTACACGCATCTGCAGAGAGCCCAGCCCATTCTCTTCGGACATCATCTGATGGCTTACGCCATGATGCTCCTGCGAGACGTTGATCGTCTTGCGGATTGCAGAAAGAGAATGAACCTCTCCCCCATCGGTTGCTGCGCCCTTGCGGGAACGACCTACGATACCGACCGCCGATTTGAGGCGGCAAAGCTCGGCTTTGACGGCATTTGCCTCAATAGTCTTGACGGCGTTTCGGACAGAGATTTCGCTCTGGAAATGCTCTCCGCGCTTTCGGTGCTGATGATGCACCTCTCCCGCTTCTCCGAGGAGATCATCCTCTGGTGCAGCTGGGAATTCAAGTTCGTTGAGCTTTCGGATTCCTTCACCACCGGCTCCTCCATCATGCCGCAGAAGAAGAATCCCGACATGGCAGAGCTCGTGCGCGGAAAAACCGGCCGCGTTTACGGCGACCTGATGGCGCTTCTGACCACCATGAAGGGCCTGCCGCTTGCATACAATAAAGATATGCAGGAGGACAAGGAGGGCGTGTTTGACGCGATCGACACCGTTACCATGTGCCTCAAGGTATTTGACGGCATGGTTGCCACGATGAAGGCAAACAAGGACAATATGCTCCGCGCCGCGCAGAAGGGCTTCATCAACGCCACCGACCTTGCAGACTATCTCGTGAAGAAGGGCATGCCCTTCCGCACCGCTTATAAGATCTCGGGCGGCCTCGTTGCGAAATGCATCCGCGAGGACACCGTGCTTGAGGAGCTTTCTCTCGATGCCTTCCGCGCGGAGAGCGAGCTTTTCGCAGAGGACGTTTATGAGGCGATCTCGCTTCGCACCTGCGTTGAAACCAGAATTTCCGAGGGCGGCACCTCTCTCGCTTCCGTGAAGGCACAGATCGCTTACGCCAAGGAAAAGCTGGCATAATCAAGACATAAAGTAAATATATATTTGCATTTTTGAAAAATATGCAAGACGAAATGGAGTATAACATGAATTTAAAGGGAAGAGATTTTTTGAAGCTTTTAGACTTTTCTTCGGAGGAGATCGCATACCTTCTGGATCTCGCCGCAGATCTGAAGGCAAAGAAGAAGGCGGGCATTCCGCATAAAATGTGCGAGGGCAAGAACATCGCCTTGATCTTTGAAAAGGACAGCACCAGAACGCGCTGCGCCTTCGAGGTTGCCGCATCGGATCTCGGCATGGGATCGACCTACCTCGGCCCGACAGGCTCGCAGATCGGCAAGAAGGAGAGCATCGCAGACACCGCGAGAGTGCTTTCCGGTATGTTTGACGGTATCGAGTACCGCGGCTTCGGCCAGGCGCCCGTTGAGGAGCTTGCGGCATATGCAAAGGTTCCCGTTTGGAACGGACTGACGAATGAATTCCATCCGACGCAGATCCTTGCCGATTTTCTCACGATCAAGGAAAAGCTCGGCCGCCTGAAGGGCGTTAACTTCGTTTACATGGGCGACAGCCGCTACAACATGGGCAACTCGCTGATGGTTGGATGCGCAAAGATGGGCATGAACTTCACTGCCTGCGCGCCCGCAAAATACTTCCCCGATGCGGCTCTGATCGCCGAGTGCGAGAAGATCGCAAAGGAAACCGGCGCAACGCTTCGCTTTGAATCCGACCCCATGGTGGCAACCAAGGATGCAGACGTTCTTTACACGGACGTTTGGGTTTCGATGGGCGAGCCCGCCGATGCATGGGCAGAGAGAATCAAGGAGCTTTCGCCCTACGCAGTTACGAAAACGCTGATGGATAACGCCGCAAAGGGCGCGATCTTCATGCATTGCCTCCCCGCCTTCCACGATCTCAAGACCACGATCGGCAAAGAGATCTACGAGAAGTTCGGCATCACCTCCATGGAGGTAACCGACGAGGTATTCGAATCCGAGGCCTCCGTTGTGTTTGATGAGGCAGAAAACAGAATGCATACCATTAAGGCCGTGATGGCGGCAACGCTTTAATTTTACATAAAAAAGCAGAGAATTCCGTGTGAAATTCTCTGCTTTTTTCTTTTTATTACTATTAGGAATATTTTTTATTTCCGCTCATAGCGCGCGAGAAATTCCTTCACCATCTTATAAGAGCGCTCTGCGGCAAGGGGCAGGAAGGTCATATAATCCATGTGCGAAGATCCGTCTGCACTATCCGAAATAGCGCGAAGAATGATAAAGGGCGTTCCGTTCAGATACGCGGCGTGTGCCACGGCGCCGCCCTCCATTTCGCAGGCGATCGCGCCAAAGCTTTCCACAATGCGGGCCTTTACGTCACCGCTAGAAATAAACTGGTCGCCCGAGGCGATCGTGCCGCCAACGGCGTTGATCCCGCTCTCCCTTGCGATCGCAAGGAAAAGCTCTGCGGCCTTTTTGTCCGCATCGAAATAGATCTTATTGATACCGCTGATGAGCCCCACGGGGTCGCCGAGCGGCGAGGTATCCATATCGTGCTGAACGGCCGCCGTGCCAACGGCCACGTCGGTTACCGAAAGGGCGGTTGTCAGCGTTCCCGCAACGCCCGTGTGCAAAAGAAGCGAGGGTGCATAGCGCAGAATCATCGTTTGCGCGCAAACGGCGGCGGCCACCTTACCGATGCCGCACTTCGCGATCACAACCGCGCGCCCTGCGATCTTGCCCTTAAAAAATTCAAAGCCGCTGATCTTCTCGCTTTCCTTCTCTTCCATATCTGCAAGCAAAGCCGCAAGCTCTATATCCATTGCGCCGAGAATTCCTATCATTTTTCTTCCTCCGTTGGGTATTCAAAGGTTTGATTTTTGCTCTTCAGCGCGGCGAGATAGCGCGCGCATTCCTCCTTGGCAAGCGCCAGAGAGAGGTTGATATAATTGCCGCATTCCTTGCGCGATGCGCCAAACATTTCGCCATCGTGCGAAACAATTTTTTCCAGCACCGAGAGGATCACGGAAAGAACGGTTTCCGGTCTTTCATCGCGAACAAGAAGATAGAATCCCGTCTGGCATCCCATCGGGCCAAAATAGATCACGTTTGCGCCAATCTCGGAGGCGCGCACGTAGGTTGCAAACATATGCTCCACGGAATGCATCGTGGCATTGTCCATCAGATCGCCGGTGTTCGGCTTACGGGTGCGCAGATCGTAGGTCACAACGTCGCCGTCAATGCGCGAAATATAAACGCCCGGCGTGATGTAATCGTGATCCACCGAAAACGACGTAATGCGAGGAATGTCTTTCATATTTTTTCCTTTCTTGATTTTGCAAACACTGCTCGCTCTGCGAGCATCATAACTTGCCCGATAGGGCAATCATAGTTCTTAATAGGGCAACGCCCTTTCGTTTGTGAGTTATGAGGCTCACTTACGCTCGCCGTTATGAGTTTGCTTTCGCAAACATTATGATTTCGTCTGCGACGAAAGTTATGATATGATTGCCCGCTCTACCTTCAAACTGTCCGTAGGACATCATCACGAGGCGTAGCCTCTCATAACTGCTCGCTCTGCGAGCATCATAACTTGCCCGATAGGGCAATCATAGTTGCGGATAAACGCGCACACGCGTTTATCCGCGTCTCCACGCCTTTTTCGAGAAGAGCGCGAGGATCGGGAAAATCTCAAGACGGCCGGCCAGCATATTCAGCACCAGCACGAGCTTGGAAAAATCACTGTACGCGGCGAAGGACTGCGTTGGGCCAACGCCCTCAAAGCCCGGGCCGACGTTATTGAAGCAGGCGAGAACCGCCGTGAAATTCGTGGCAATCGAAAATCCGTCAAACGAGATGGCAAGGAAGCTGACCGCGACGATCAGAACGCAGGCGCAGAGATACGCCATCGTTCCCGCAACGATCTTTTCGTCCACGGTTTTTTTATTTACGCGGATCACCGCAATCTTCTGCGGATTCTGCACGCGGCCGATATTGCGCACAAAGCTCTTGATAAGGAGCAAAACTCTCGCGCATTTAAGACCGCCCGCCGTTGATCCCGCGCAACCGCCGATCACCGTGAGAAGGATCAATATCGCCTTGGAAAGCGAAGGCCAAAGCTCGTAATCCGCTGTGGAAAATCCCGTGGTGGTGATGATCGAGCTGACTTGGAAGAAGGCATGGCGAAGCGTTTCGCCAAAAGAAGAATACATCGAGCGGATATTCGCCACGATCAGAACAACCGAGGCCAGAACGATGCCGAGATAAAGCCGCAGCTCCTCGTCCTTCAAAACGCCGACAACGCCGCCGATCAGGATGAGATAATAGAAGGAGAAATTGATGCCGCAGAGCAGCATGAAAACGCCGCAAACCGTTTGCACGTAGGGCGAATAGCTTGCAAGGCTATCGTTTTTGATGCCGAAGCCTCCCGTTCCCGCCGTGCCGAACGCGGTGCAGACCGCATCAAAGACCGGCATATCGAAAACGAGAAAGATAAAGCAAAGCGCCGTCATCACCACGTAAACGAGATAGAGGATCATCGCTGTGCGGCGCATACGCGGAACAAGCTTTTGAGCGTTCGGGCCGGAGGACTCTGCGCGCAGAAGATGCATCGTGAAGCCCTCGTTTTTGCCTCCAACGGGCATCAAGGCCATCACGAATACAAGAACGCCCATGCCGCCGATCCAATGGCTGAAGGAGCGCCAATAGAGCGTGGCGCGCGTGAGCCCCTCCACGTTCGTGCAGATCGAAGCACCCGTGGTTGTGAAGCCCGAAACCATTTCGAAAAGCGCATCCACAAACGAAGGAATATCATCGCCGATAAAGATCGGCAGAGCGCCGAAAAGGCAGAGCAAAATCCAGGAAAGGCCAACGCAGACGAGACCTTCCTTTGCATAGAAATCGGTTTTTGCGCCGCGGCAAAAATAAAGAAGAGCGCCGCCGATCAGAGCGCAAAGCAGCATCGTCAGCCCAAAGCCGAGCGCCACGCGCCCCTCCGCATCCACCAAAGCGAGGATCAGCGAGGGGAGCATAAATATGGATTCCGCACATAGGATCAGACCGAAAAAGCGGCCCATCATTTTATAGTTCATGATTTATCCTTTGCTTTTTTGAAATTTATTTCGATCCAAATCACCTGCAAAATGCAAGCATTTGTTTACAAACAACCGGATTATTCATCAAAGATATCGTTCAGCTCGTAGATCTCCGCCTCGGAGGGAGCAACGATAACGACAAAATCACCAACCTCGAATCGACTTTCGCCATCCGGGATCTTGGTTTCCGCGCCGCGCGTGATACCCGCAACGAGAATGTTCTTTTTCAGCTTGATCTCGCGTAGAGGCTTGCCGCAATGCAGCGTTTGCTCGGTAACGAGAAATTCCGATGCCTCAACCGCGCCGTCTGCGATGGAATGCACCGTGATGGCCGCGCCTGCCTGATGGTCCATAGCGCGCACGTAACGGAGAATAGAGGTGGAGCAAAGCTTGCGCGGGCTGATCACGCTGCCAACGGGCAGGCTATCGAGGATTTTGGAATCCTCCACGCGCGAAAGCTTGGTGATCACCTGAGGAACACCCCAGCCCGAGCCGTAAACCGCAACGAGCATGTTAAGCTCGTCCATATCCGTCAGAGAAATCAGCGCATCCGTTTCACGAAGGCCCTCGCTTTCAAGCAAAGTTCGATGGCCAACGTCGCCGCAAACGATCTCCGCGCGCGGCAGAAGCTCCGCCAGCTGAACGCATCGGTCGGAATCCTTCTCGATAATTTTTACGCCAACGCCGCTTTCCTCCAGGATCTCGGCAAGATAATAGCTGATGCGGCCGCCGCCGATCACCATCGTTTGCTTCGCCTTATGCGTTACGATACCGAGGTTTTTCAGCATGCGGGAGAGGTTTTCCGTGGGCGCGGTAACAAAGAGACGGTCCCCCTCGCGAAGAACGAAAGCACCCGAAGGGATGATCGGCTCACCCGCGCGCAGAACGGCACAGATCAGCACCTTACACTTTACAAGTGCGGGAAGCGCCGAAAGGCTCACGTTGCAGAGCGGATGGTTTTCCTCCACGCGAAGCTCCACGATCTCGGTGCGCCCCTTGGCAAAGGTATCTCTCTTCAGAAATCCGGGAAAGCGGATGAGGCGCGCGATTTCCGCCGCCGCCTGCTTCTCGGGATTGAACACCATGGAAAGACCGAAGGCCGAGCGCATACGGATCGCATTTTCCGCGTATTCGGGATCGCGGATGCGGGCGATCGTTTTCATTTTCGGATGGATGGCATGCGCCGTTACGGAGGTGAGAAGATTCACCTCATCGTTTCCCGTGGCGCAGATCAAAAGATCTGCATTCTCAATGCCCGCATCGCGGAGCGTTGCCGCCACGGCGCAGTTTCCCTGCACGGCGATCACGTCGTATTCGCTCACGCAGGCCTGCAAAACCTCTGTGCGCGTGTCGATCAGGGTGACGTCATAATCCTCGGCGGAGAGCTGAGCGGCGAGCGTTTCGCCAACCTTGCCAACGCCGGCAATGATGATTTTCATAAGAAGCTTCCTTTCTTTGGTAAAATTCAGGAATTTCCGTAATTATCGTCTATAAATTTCTTAAAATAGCGAAAGGCCGAGGGGAGCGCGTATTCCTCGGAAAGTGCATCGGGAGAAGCAAAGATCAGCCCCTCGATCGGCGCTTTCAGCGAAACGAGATATCCCGACATATGCCATTCAAGATGCGTGAAAATATGGGTTGCCGCTCCCACCTCGCAAATCTCCGAAAAGGAGACGCCGCGCGCCGAAAGAAGCGCCTCGGCCTCCGAGGGCGAGAGTCCCGCCTCCTCGGCGGGAAATTCATAAAGATCCGCAAGAAGCCCTTTGGACGGACGCTTACGGATGCCGAACCGACCGCTATATTCAAAGATCCAAAGCGTGCGCTCTAAGATCCTGCGCGGCTTTTTCGCGCTTTTCATGGGCAGAAGATGGGCAATTCCACCCGCTCTTGCGGCGCAGATCTCGGCCAACGGACAAAGCGCGCATCGTGCCTCACCGCCCGGAATGCAGACCGCCTCGCCCAGCTCCATCAGCCCCTCCGTTAAAAGCGCGGCCTGCGCGCCTGAGGGGTAAACGGCATCCAGAGCGGCAGAAAGCGCACGCTTGGTTGCCTCCTTCGATATATCGGCATCCGAGCCGAGAAGCCGCATGCAAACGCGCAAAACGTTGCCGTCCACAGCAGAGGAGGGCTCACCGAATGCCATGGAGGCAATCGCGCCCGCCGTATAGTCACCGATGCCCGCAATCGTGCGAAGCTCGGCCTTGGTGCGCGGCAATGCGCCACCAAAGCGCTCCATCACCTGCACAGCGCCTTTTTTCAAATTGCGCGCGCGGCTGTAATAGCCGAGCCCCTCCCAGAGCTTCATCAGCCGATCGTCCTCCGCATTTGCAAGATCCGAGGCGCTTGGGAAAGCAGAAAGAAAGCGCTCGTAATAGGGGATCACAGCGGCCGTTCTCGTTTGCTGAAGCATCACCTCGGAGATCCATATGCGATAAGGATCGCGGCTTTCGCGCCAGGGGTAGCTTTTTTTATTTTTCTCATACCATGCACAGAGCGGCGCGATGGCAGAGAGAAGAATGGGATCTTTCAATTTCGATCTCCTTCAAAGGATTCCGTCAAAAAACATTTTTTGAAAACAATTATTTACAAAACAACAGGAAACAGAAGCATAATAAGCAAAGGGAGAAAAATTGCAGGCACCATGTTTGCGGTTTTCACCTTCGTGATGCCGAGCATATTCGTTCCGATCAGGACGATGATCAGCGATCCCGTGACGGACATATAGGTCAGCCCCGCTGCAGGAATAAAGTTAGAGGCGAAATAGCCAACGAGGGCGATCGCCCCCTGATAAGCAAGCACCGTGAAGGCAGAGAGCGCACAGCCGATGCCGAGCGAGGTTGCCATCACAAAGCAGGAGATCGCGTCGATCACGGATTTTGCAAGAAGCGTATCCGGCTTGCCAACGGCATCGAAGATCGCGCCGTTTACGGCCATTGCGCCGATGCAGAAGAGCAGGCTGCAGGAAACGAAGCCCTTGGCAATGCTGCCCTGCTCGCCGCCGTGGTTCATTTTTCTTTCCACGAAAGCGCCGAGGCGGTGCATCTGCTTATCGAGATCCAGAAGCTCACCGATCAGCGTTCCAAGCCCCATCGAGAGGATCATGATGAGAATTTTGATCAGCCCCGCGGAGAGAAAGGAATCTGCCGAAACAGCGGGCGCACTCTCCAGCGCACCGTCCACGCCGATATAGATCACGCAGATGCCCATGGCAGACATGATAGAGGATGAAAATCTCTCGGGAACGCCCTTTTTGAGAAGCGAGCCGAGAATTCCCGAGGCGAGAACCGCCGCGAAGTTAACGATTGTGCCGAGAAACGGCATAAGTATCACCCGATTTCTTACTGATTTGATTGTTTTTCCTCTTCGTCACCGATGCGGAAAAATCCCTCCGGTGCGAAAATATAATGTCCGAGAAAATGAATGCGCGCCGTGGCAAGCGCCGCCTCCGTCGCTTCGGTGATCTTCTGATCCGAAACGGAGGGCTCCAGCGTGCCGCCGGGATGATTGTGCACTAAGATCACCGCCTTGGCGCCTGCGCGCACGGCCATTTCCAGCACCTGGCGCGGCTGAAGCCCCGATGCGGCCGCAGATCCCGAGGCGGCGCATTGCACCGCGATCAGCCGCTCCTTTTCATCCGTCAGCACCACGTAAACGGTTTCCTGCGAGGCATCGGCATAAAGAGCGCCGAAATGGCGCGCCAGCACCGCAGGGGTTATAAGGTCACCCGCCTGCAGGCGATCCGCCGTGGCACGGAGCGCAAGGCTCAGAGAGAGGCGCAGATACAGAGCGGCTTCGCCGCCGATATCCGCATCCAGAACGCTTTGGTTCACCTGCAAAATTCTCGCAAGCCTTCCGTATTTTTCCAAAAGCACGCCCGCAAGCGTCTTTGCTTTTTCCTCCGGGTATGCGGCGGAAAAGAGGTCGGTCAGCGCGCGTTTTTCATTCGTATCAAGAAAGAGAGCCTTCACCGGCCGCCACCTCCTTTGAAACGATAAATCTGCGAATGGCCTCGCCCATGCCCTCGTGAACGCCGAAGCGATGCTGAAAGCCAACGAATTCGCGCCCGCTCACCACGTAGTGCTCAAGAAGCAGGATCTCACAATCCGAAAATTCCTTATGCATCACCTGCGAGGAAACGATATCGCCATGCGTTGGATAGGCGGGTCCATGGGGATGGTTATGCGCAATCACAACCGCGGATGCACCAAGCGCAACAGCACGCGCGATCACGCCGTCAGCACGAACACCCGCCGAGGCATAATCCAGGGGCGCAATCTGCTCAAGCGAAAGCTTCTGCATGCCCGCGTTTAAAAGCATGGCAACGGTTGCCTGCTCGGGATGCGAAGCAAAATAGTCCACAAAAAATGCGCCGAGATCACTGTAATCGTCGTAAGAGGGCTCAGGCGCTTCCCAAAGCTCCGCGCCCGCAATCATGCGCGCGGCGCGCGCGTTCTGCACAAGAAAGGTCGCAATTTTCTCGCCAACGCCCTCTACCGCAAGAAGCTCCTCCTTAGAGGCAAACAAAACGCCCTCCAGAGAGCCGAAATGAGAGAGAAGCGCGTGCGCCAAGGGATTGGTGTCCCTCTGCACCACCGCGTGATAAAGAAGCATCTCAAGAAGCTCGTGCGAGGCAAGCGAGGATGCGCCGCCCACGCGGTAGCGCTCCCGCATTCTTGCGCGATGCCCTACATGAACGCTCGTCACGCCTCCGTCTCCTCCGCCTCTATGCTCGCGCGCTTCGGCTCGGTATAATGCGGAAGATAGCCTACGGGCTTTTTCACGCGGAGCATATGGATCTTCATGCCCTGCGAAACGAAATTCTTTTCGTATTCGGTCATCACGTTGCCCTCGGCATAGGGGGATGCGTGCAGATCTCTCGTTACCACCTCGGGCGCAAGGTCAACCGAGGCGATCTCCTCCAGGGAGAAGTCAAAGAGCGGCACGTTGTCGGTCTTAAAGCACAGCTCTCCGCCCTCGCGAAGGAGCGAAAAATAGAGAGCGAGATATTTTCTGTAGGTCAGGCGGCGCTTGAAATATCCCTTCTTATGCCAGGGATCGGAAAAGTTCAAGAAAATGCGGTCAACCGCACCCTCGCAAAACCAATTCGGAAGCGAATCCGCGCCGTCGATCATGAAATGAAGATTCTCCGGTCTGCCCTCGGCATCCGCCTTTTCGGTGGCCAAAACGATGCAGTCCTTCACTCTTTCCATCGCGTAGTAATCCGCGCCGGGGTTTCTCTTCGCCATCTCGATGGCAAATCCGCCCTTGCCCGCGCCGATCTCAAGGTAGATCTCTCTCCCCTCCGTGCGGCCGATGGGCGCCTCGGGGCAGGTCAGCACAAGTCCCTCATGCGAAGCGAGGCGCGCGTCTGCGTTTTTCTTTTTTCTCATGCGCATGGCGGCTTAGTCCTCCTCTTCCTCATTGCGGGAGAATTCCGCCAGCTGAAGAGAGGGGTTGTCCTCCATCACCCAGCGAATGGCCCATTCACTCGTAAAGATCAAAAGATTGTTGCCGCGGAAGTCCTGCACCCACTTCGTATCGTGCGAGAGCTTCAGCGTTTTCGGATCGGTATCACCCACGATCCAGCGGATCTGCTGATAGGGCAGAGAATTTCTGCGCAGATCGCATCCGTATTCGCTCTTGATTCGATGCTCAAGAACCTCAAATTGAAGAACGCCGACAACGCCGACGATCACGCGCTCAAGACCGGAGTTCGGCTCGAAGAAGATCTGGATCGCACCCTCCTGGGCGATCTGGTTCATACCCTTGGCAAACTGCTTTCTCTTCATGGAATCCACCTGCTCCACCATCGCAAAATGCTCGGGCGCAAACACGGGGATGCCCTCAAATTTCGTTTTTCTTCCCTTTTCGCAAACGGTGTCACCGATCGAGAAGATACCGGGATCAAAAACGCCGATGATATCGCCCGCGTATGCCTCCTCGATCACCTCGCGCTCGGCCGCCATCATCTGCTGGGGCTGGGAAAGGCGGAAGCTCTTATCCCCCTGCACGTGGTAATAGTCCTTGCCGCGCTCAAATTTGCCGGAGCAAATGCGCATAAAGGCAATACGGTCGCGGTGGGCCTTATTCATGTTCGCTTGGATCTTGAAAACGAAGGCGGAGAAGCTATCCTCAAAGGGATCGATATGCTCACCGCTTGCCACGCGGGGCAGAGGCGAGGTCGTCATCTCAAGGAAATGCTCCAGGAAGGGCTCGATGCCGAAGTTATTCAGCGCAGAGCCGAAGAAAACGGGAGAAAGCTTGCCATGGCGCACCTTTTCAAGGTCAAAATCAAAGCACGCGCCATCCAGCAGCTCCACCTGCTCGCAGAGCTCTTCTCTGCGGCGCTCGCCGATCAGCTCGTCAAGCTTTGCGGTATCCGTAATATCACAATCAATACCTCGGATACGCTCGCGTCCGCGGTGTGCGTTATCAAAGGAAAGGATGGACTTTCTCTCGCGGTCGTAAACGCCCTTGAAATTCTGTCCGCAGCCGATCGGCCAGTTCATCGGATACGTGCCGATGCCGAATTCCTTTTCCAGCTCATCGAGAAGATCAAAGGGATCTCTCGCCTCGCGGTCCAGCTTATTGATGAAGGTGAAGATGGGAATATCGCGCATGGCACAAACCTTGAAGAGCTTGCGCGTCTGCGGCTCGATGCCCTTCGCCGCGTCGATTACCATCACGGCGCTGTCCGCCGCCATCAGCGTGCGGTAGGTATCCTCCGAGAAATCCTGGTGGCCGGGGGTGTCCAAGAGGTTGATGCAGAAGCCGTTGTATTCAAACTGCAAAACCGAGGAGGTGATCGAAATACCTCTCTGCTTTTCCAGCTCCATCCAGTCGGAAACGGCGTGCTTATCACTCTGCTTTCCCTTAACGGAGCCCGCCTTTTCGATCGCGCCGCCGTAAAGAAGGAACTTCTCGGTCAGGGTAGTTTTTCCCGCGTCGGGGTGGGAGATAATGGCGAACGTGCGCCTTCTCTCGATTTCGGATCTGAGATCTGCCATGTTGTGTTTTTTTCTCCTGTTTCTATCTTTAGACTCGCAAAAAAGCGCATTCCGCATGAAAAAACTCCTCTTTTCATGCCAAAAATTTATAATATATTTTGCGCCTGCGCTCATGCGATATATTTTCAGTTTATCATTATAGCACTTTTTTGCAAAAATTGCAAGCCTTTTGGAGATTTTTTAGAATCGAGGTTATCCTTGCCGCAGCAAAGGCTTTTGCAAAAAACAAGCGTTCTCCGCCGCCCATTCTCTTCGGAAGACAGCAAAAAAGCCTGCGGTGTTGCTCCGCAGGCCGAAATTCCGAATATTCGCAGTTATGCGCCGCATTTTGCATAAAAATGCATTCTCAAGCAATTTTACATGTTTTTGAGGTTGGTGGCGAGGTCGGCAAGGTGCGCGTCCTCGGAGAATTTGATCAGGCTGAATTTTCCATTCTCGTACTCCACAGTGGTAACCGATGCGTTGCTCGGATAAGGAAGCTCTGCGCCAACGCGCAGAGCAGGGATGCCCATAATGCGCGCAACCGCGGCGCGAAAGATGCCCGCGTGGCCACCGATCAGAAGCGTTTGGCCGGGATGCTTCTCGGCGAGC
>JAZQWS010000401.1:0-1832 GCA_045632465.1 Eubacteriales bacterium | reverse complement strand
AGGCCTTGTGAAGCAGAATCTCTCCGAGGAGGAGGCGAAGTATTTTGATTCGCACATTGCGCTCGTTGAGCCCTCGATCGGAAGAATGGTTCCCGCAACGCCCAAGGAGATCGCAGAGCAGAATCCTCTCGCCGTTTGCGTTGAGCCCTATTGCGAGCTCCCCGTAGATAAGCATGCTTTCAAGGGCGAGATCCCCGCGATTGCAAATATGGTTCCCTTTGCTCCCTTTGATTTCTTCATCCGCCGCAAGCTCTTTATGCACAATATGAGCCATGCGCTGACCGCTTATTTCGGCGCGCTTCGCGGATATACCTACATCTGGGAGGCCGCTCTCGATGCAGATATCAGAAAGCTGGCAGGCGATGCGCTTGCAGAGGCATCCAAGGCGCTGCATCTTGAATACGGCGTTGGCGCAGATGAGCTGAAGGCATTCTCGGATAACCTGCTTGAGAGATTCGAAAACAAGCTTCTCGGCGACACGATCGAGCGCGTTGGTAAGGACACCAAGCGCAAGCTCTCCGAAAACGACCGTCTGGTTGGCGTTGCAAAGCTTTGCGAAAAGCTCGGCATTCCCTCCACGAACATTCTTGCGGGCGTTGCGGCAGGACTTCATTTCGCTCCCGAGGCAGACGAGTCCTCCTGCGAGGTAGCGAAGGATGCACGTGAAAACGGCGTGTTCCATGCGCTTGAAACCTATTGCGGCGTGAGCGCAGATGCTCCCATGGCCAAGGTGATCAAGGATTACTACGAGAAGATTCAGGCGAAGACTCCCATTTCCAAAATCATCGCTTGATGCGCACACAATCATTATAAAAAAGCGGAGGTGCGGAAAAAATCCGCACCTCTTTATTAAATACCGTAAGTGCCGGTGATGGGATCTTTGAAAAGACCGATCTCGGGCGCTTTGAAGGTGAATAAAACGAAGAGAAGCGCGAGCAGGCAGAGAAGGGCGATGGCGCGTCCCTTTTTGCAGGGAGCTTCGTCCTTATAAAGTCTGCGTGTTTCATAAAAATACGCGATCAGCGCAGAGATAAAGAAGATCGCGATATTGATAAAATCGGGGGATTTTCCGATCGCGCCGTTGTAGGTATAAAAGAGGATCGGAATCAAGCCAAGCCCTATGAGGATGCCGCGAAGCTTGATGCAAAAGAAATCCTCTCTTTTCCCCAGGAAAAGGCTTTGCAGGATGGCAAAGAGGAGCATCGGCCAAAAGAGGGGCTTCATGTGCTCCCAGGTGGATTCATTCACGCCCGAGAAGGGCGCGATCCATTTTGCCTCGCCCAGAAGATCGTATAAAAAATGCAAAAGCGTTCCTCCGAGAGAGGTCGCGGCAAAGCCGACGAGCCCCCATATCCAATAGGATTTTTTCATGTTTTCTCCTTTGATCCGTTTTTTATTTATTATATTCGGCAGAAGAGAAGAATATGCTGCGGCAAAAGCAGAAATATGCAAATAAATATTTACAAAACAATGTTAGTTTTTATGACAGAACGGAGAATTTTCAGGTTATGAGAAAAACACTTCCCAAGCGCAAAATGATACGCTATTGCCTTTCGGATATCGCGAAGGGACTTTTCAACGGTATGATAGGAAACTATCTTCTGTATTTCTTCCAGCCAACGGTGAAGAGCGGCATTCCGAGTCTGCTTCCGCAGAATAAGCTGCTCGGTTTCATCACGGTGATGGCGCTCCTGACGGGTCTTAGCAAGGTTGTGGACGCCGTGACCGACCCGTGGGTTGCCAATCTTTCGGACAGATGCACGCATAAGAGCGGGCGCAGAATGCCCTTCATGCGCTATGCGGCCGTGCCGTATTCGCTTTCCGTGCTTCTG
>JAZQWS010000400.1:0-23990 GCA_045632465.1 Eubacteriales bacterium | reverse complement strand
TGTTGGCAACAACACCGATACCATCACTACCAACTACGGATACATTGGTACCATTGATGGTCACATTGCCATCTGTGGAACGAATGCCGGCACCACCTTCTACATCCAGCTTTGTTCCATCAAAGGAAATATCACCCTTTGCACCAATCGCAAAATAGCTATCGCCGCCCTGTGCCGTAACAGAACCGGTCATAGTAATCGTGCCTTGAACAGCAAATACAGCGGTTCCTGTTCCACCTACTGCAATGTTACCGTTCAAGGTTATATTGCCCTCAGTAGATTCGATACCGATACTACCGGCAATCGTAGCATCATCACTGACGATTGTAACATCCTTCAGAGCACCTATGCCATGTTCCCACATAGCATCACCACTCTGACCTGCACACTGCACAAAGAGGTAATCACTGTCAATAGAAATGCTGCCTTTGTTGGCAACAACACCGATACCATCACTACCAACTACGGATACATTGGTACCATTGATGGTCACATTGCCATCTGTGGAACGAATGCCGGCACCGCCTTTAACATCCAACTTTATTCCATCAAGAGAAATATCACCAGTTGTGGCAATGGCAAAATAATCATCGCCACCTTTAATGGTCAGATTTACCGTACCTTGAGAAGGCTTAACGCTTTTTAACGTTTTAACGTAAATCGCAGACCCATTAGGATTGTCGATCGTCAGCGTATGCTCACCATCACTATGAATTTCAAGAGCATAATCACCCTTGATGGATTTGAGCGATACATCTGCATTGACATATAGCGTGGTATCGCCAATCAATACGATATCATCACCGTCAACGAGATTGCTCGCATACACTACTTCCGATACATTTGTCGCCGAAACCGTCATTGGCATCACAGCAACCATTGTAACGATCAGCGCAAGCATAAACACCGCTGAAAGTATTCCCTTGAGGAATCCAATTCTTTTTGTTTTCATACCATTTCCTCCTGTACTACACGGATACTGCCGTGGCGAGCTTCACACCTTCGAGTAGCTCAATAAATTTCGGCTTGCCTTTTGCATGACGGATACAGTTTCCGTCGAGTTCAACCCTTACTTGTCCGGGCAAGGTATGCGCATCACCGCTTTCGTCGTAAAGCTCCATGTAGAAGTACCAAACCGCCGAGTCCAGATTTTTGTGCTTTTCGGTCACATTTCACCACCTCCGTTTTGGTTTTTTGGATGGTCCTTAATTCTATCTTGAATATATTTTATCATAGGCTCTACCTTTTGACATCTACCCCTTAGGGGTAAAAGTATGAAATCCAGGGGTAGGTTTGGGGTATTTTTACAAAAACAGGGATAGAAAAAGGGTAATTACCCATTTTTAGGGGCGAAAAAGGCTGAAAACGCCGGTTTTTGAAATGAAAAAGGACGGCGGTATTTTTCCGTCGTCCTATGTAAACCATTGTTTATATTATTGTCATTTTTTTGCGAGAATTGCATACAATTCCTCTCGGCAGCTTACGCCGAGCTTTGAGTAAAGAGCCCTCGTATAGAGCTTTACGGAACTTTCTGATACGTACAGAATTTCAGCGATCTCTCTGCGTTTTTTGTATTGCAGTATCAGTTCCAATACCTCGCGCTCACGGGGAGCAAGGGTTTCTCCGTTTTTTAAGCACAAAAGCACCTTGCCGATTTTTACGTCCATTGGCATTGTGGCGATATCAATTCCAAGCTGCTCCGACTCCGCCTGAGTGAACATAGGAATGTCGCTCTTTAGAACGTAGTCCTGCATCATCCAATACACAACCAGAAGAAGAAGCTCTGATCCGATATAGGTGACTGAAAGGAATTCATATTCCCAGCTCACCAGCTTTTCAAGCAACCACACTGCAAGGTTACTGCAAACAATAGCGGCAATAAAGCCTGCAAGCTTCGGCTTACCCATCTTCTTTTTCTTGACCGAGTGAACGATAGCGGCTATCATAGCGGCAAAGTAACCGAGCAGATATACCATATAAACGGGATGCAGTACGCCGTATTCCTTGACAAGCTTCGTCGCGCCGTCTATCGTTTCGATATCCACGCGCTTGTAGTAAAGCGGAAACATCGGCGAGCTTACGATAATGGCAAACATCACAGCTGCAAGAGACACACAGGTGATCACATGCGCTTTCTTTATTTCAAATCCGCAAAGCCGAACTATCGTGAGTAACATGAACATCGAGAGGAACACGCTACCAAGGTACGCCACGTCATTTGATAACACAGCAAACCCGACGGTATTTGCAAGAGACATCATAAAGTATCCGAGATTGACCACCGCTATGCTGATATAAAGCATCGTCAGCCAAAACTCTTTGTTTTTCACCATCACCGAGTAGGCTATCAGCAAGCCTACGGCGGCTATTAAGCATATTGCGTATCCGATTGTCATAGGCTCACCTCCCGAAGATTTGTCAATTAGATTTACTTATTATATCATAAAATTTCGAATAAATCAAGGTGTTTCAAGGGATTTGTCGAGGGATGTTTCCCAAAGGATGATTCAATTATTATTTGCCATCGGCTTTAAAGGTTCTATAACATCGATTTTTAAGAAAATCTTTTATTGCCATGGCATCGATATCCTCATAATATCTTACCAATAGTTGCTTGAATTCGGGAACGATACTTTCGGGAACTACCATAAGCCCTGCACCGTGAGCAACGAGATAATGGTTTGCAAAGATGATTGCCGTTCGCTTATTGCCGTCGTTAAATATCTGTGTTTTCATAACGTACAGAGCAAGCTCGATTGCGATATCAAGCGCAGAAGTGTCCGAGGCAAGAATTTTATCGATCTGCTCCTTAACCTCATATTCAACAGGCAGAGGAGGTATATAACTTGAGCCACCAATCTTTACGGGAACACCTCTGATTCTGCCGCCTTCGTGATAGAAGCCTTCGTTAACAAGGCGAGCGATATATTGGCATACGTAATAGCTTGTAGGTGACTGAACCACGTCTTTGTCAAGCACAAATTCCCATGCGTGCTTTAAGTTCAGTATTTTTTGAACATCCTCTGCGCTCACATTGTTAACCTTACCATTTTCTATAATCAGCTCGGTATCCGGGAAGGTAGTTGATACGCCTTCAAGCACAGCCTGATCGTAAATGATGGATTTCATATTTGCTCGGGCGAAATCCATATTCAAAATCACGTTGGGAGCGAGTTCCTCGTGGCTATATCCGAGAGCTACAAGCTCCTTTTCTATCGCACGGATTTGCTTCTTTAACTCTCGTGCTTCTTTTACACCACGGAGAAGAGTTTGGTGCAGTTCCTCGGAATATAGTCCAACGTAGGTAGACTTGATTTTACCGTTCTCGCGTTTGCGAATATATAAATACTTTTTGCCTGAATTTTCTTTGATGTCAATCGTACCCTCGTAAGGTATCAGATTGAGCCTTGCCTGATACTCGGCTTTAGTTCTCAATAAATCTTGTATCTTTTCAAAGTTATTTTGCATGACAATCTCCTTTTTGGGGAACATTTGTTGTTTTATTATATCATAATGTTCCCCAAATTGCAAGCGTTTATTCAAATATAATATTCTTTTTTCAGCGTACGTTTTCTTTGGTTACAGCGATGCAATGATTGCGTGGTGAAGGAAGGTGCTTGACTAATATCGAAGAGTATGTCATACTAACGGCAGAAGAAAAACTCGACGCGGGGTATACGCGGTTTAACTCTGTCAGTATTTATCGAGTCGAAATCGGGCAATAACCACACCTTTGACCATCTACGGATTCGGGCTCAAAAGCACTAAAAAGTCAATAAAAGCAGTCAAAAAAACGATGGCGTATCTGTTTGGGTACCGGAGATCGCAAGTTCGCACGCGGCGGGAACTTCAGATCGTAAGTCTCAAATTCGCCTGTTCAAAGCTAAGCGAATCCGCTGTTTCAAAGTGAATGCCTACCGTGCTGCAAATATCGATTAGATCGGGAATGATCTGCTTATCCTGAAAGTTTTCGCAAATGTTCAAAATCAGGGTGCCGCCAAAATCGATAGCGGCAACGTTGCATTCGCTGAAATCCTGCCAAGAGCGGAAATTGAAGTCAGCCAGTCCGGACATCACTTCATCCGGCAAATCGATTTTGCCAAGATAGGTAAAAACGAAATTACATTCCGAATGTTTCATCACACCGAAAACGACCTTTGCCAAAGCTTTTTGCAGGAAGAGAGGCTTTATGGCAACGAGAGGCCCTACCGTGTCAACGAATTCCGTTGCCGCCTTTACAATGTTTTCCGGCTGAATGGCAAGATCGAGAAGCGATCGATAAATCGTGCTTACGCGAGCAAAATCCATCGTGTCATAGCGGTCAACGTAGGTAATGTTCTTGGAGATGATGCAGTTGTGCATCGTCCGGAAGTGCATGGGCGCGCGACAGTCAATCACCACACTACAGCTGACGTTTTTATTCTTTGCCTTTGGTTTTATATGCTTGCGCAGTGCCATGGAAACCAAAGGCGGCAGCACCGCTGCAGGAGAGGAACCATTCTTCTTTGCAACGGCAAGCACCTCGCTCATGGGCGCTTTCAGAATGTGGCAATCCGTTCGATAACCGCGTTTGAGAAAGGGGAGCGCATTGGCCGCAAACCCCTTCGCCTGTTTCTTTTAAGGAATTCCCTTCTCCTTCTTGTTGTAGAGGCTTTCAAGACCCAGCTCCAACGCAGGCTCTACCGACCGGTTCACACCGAAATAATGACACAGCACCGAGGAAAAGAAGGAAAAAGCGCCTTTGCCGTCGCTGATCGCGTGGCACCATTCGAAGGAAACGATGTATTCATCATAGCACATTTGCCACAAAAAACCGTTTGTGGCATCACCAAAGGCAAGCGGCCTTCGGTTTCGCGCTTTGAGGTTAAAACCACTCTGTTTTGCCATAATAAGTAAACATATGTAGTCAAAACACAACATTTTTCTATTTCGAAAATCAAAATTTCCGATAAAAAACCGATGCAAAATTCTTCTTCTGCATCGGTTTTTTCTATTCTTTTTTCATGTTTTGGAAGCTATATTTATTCTTCCCCGCCCAAGGATGCTTGCCTTTTCATCGCTTCCTTGTGCATGTACATGTTCTTATCTGCGCGGTTAACAACCTCTTCAATGGTAACGTCTACGTTCACGTTGTAGCATTCGATGCCTCGCGCAATAGAAACGGGGATCTGCTCCTCTCCTGCGGCAACGTAGGTTTTCTCGCAAGCCGCATCGAGCTGAGCGATCAGCGCATTTCTGTTTTCAAAATCCTCTCTTTCAAGGATGATAACGAATTCATCACCGCCAACGCGGAACACGGGGCTATGCTTAAAGGTATCGCAAATCAGCTTCGCCGCGCGAATGATCAAGCGGTTTCCAATCTCGTGACCGTATCGGTCGTTGGTTTTCTTCAGGCGGTTGATATCCGCAACAACAATGGCAAAAGCTTCCTGCTGTCCCGCACAGAGGCGAACGTCGATCTTTGCGATCTCCTCTGTGTAAGCCGCGCGGTTCTTCACGCCCGTGAGCGAATCGCGATAAGCCAAAGCATTGATATATCCCATATAGCCATGTAGCTTTTTCGACGTTTTCTCGAAGGCCGCGGCGAGAATTCCGATTTCATCCTGCGTTTTACATTTATCAAGGTTCAAATCGTTTTTTCCATCCGCCAAGCCTTCGGCCGCCGCCGTGAGCTGCTTCAAGGGAGAAACGATACGTTTGGTCAGAAGGTAGGTAACCGCCGCCGCAACGCAAAGCGAAAACATGATAAAGAGAACGATAAACATGATCAAGCGATAATTTTCCTTTTGGATATCACTATAATCGGCATGGATAACGAGCATCATATCGTTCGCAAGCGATACGCGCTCCTCCGCATATTCATGCACCTCCGACGCGCTGGCAAGAAGATGCTCGTCCGGAGCATAGATAACCCCCGTGATTTCGCCCTTTTGATCCGACTCGGCAAGATAAGCAAAGCCGTTATCGTAAACCGAAATTCCGGCAACCATATCCTCAATATGAGACAATGCAACGTCAACACCGGCAACGCCGACAAACACGGAATCCACGTAAAGCGGGGTAACGTAAGATATCATCTCGATTCCGGTATTGCTATTATAGTAACCAACATATGGGGAAAGCCAGAGCGAAACGCCTCTCGCTTTCGGAAGCTCATACCACGCCTCGCCTGCCCAACCGACCAAGGTTTCAGGATCCTGGAGGAAGAATTCGCTTGCCTGCACGTCCTTTTTTCCTGCATAAAATCCCGAGTATTCATCGCCGGTCAGCACAGGATCAAAGCGCACGTAGAAGCCGAGAATACCTTCGAAGTTTTTCATCGGTGCGTAAACCGCGTTAAACATTTCCTCTTCGTAGTCGATTCGCCGTGCTTCATCTTCCACCAGAGTCATGCGATCATGAAGTGTCAGCTCCACGTAATTTTTCATGGTTATCACCGTGTAGGTAATATCGCGCAAGTAGTGATCAATACGAAGCGCCTCGGTTTCAGCAACCGATTTCGTGATTATATCCGCATCGACAGTCAAGGTTCTTTTTATAAAAAACGTACTCACAACGGTGATAAAAGACGAGAAGATCACGACAGTGGCAAGCACGATCGTTAAAAATTTGAACTGGATCGATCTCATGATTTTATCCCCCTTTCGACTTGAAAATGCTACATTTTTACACATTCATTATACCACATTTTTTTGCGTTTTTCAAGTACAATGTCGATTTTTTTGAATTTTAGGCTTGACAAATGCGTTTTTTTTGTGTATAATGGCAAAAGGACGCATTGAAAGGAGGAAATTTATGGCTGTATTAGGCAATGCCTTTGCTCTCGGAGTTATTTTGCTCATCTGCGCTGTGTTTTTCAAAAACAAATATTTCCTCAATAAAGCCAGCAGATATTATGTGATATGCCTCTTCTCCACGCTGGTCGCAACCGTCTTTTGGATACTGCGCACGGAGATCGCAAACATTGATCGGATTCCGCGATTGATCGTTTGTATGACAACGTCATTCAGCCAGATCTTCACGATCTTTACAACAACGATCCTCGCAATCTATCTTATCACCAAGGTTGTTGAGCATATTCACGACGACAAATTCAAATTCGGAAAAATTGCCCTTCCCATTATACTCGCTCTCTTCTGCGGATTGATGTTTTCAAACCCCTTCCACGCGCTGGTTTTCACTATCACCGAAGACAACAAGTGCATCGAAGGCCCGCTTTACTATCTTTCCTACATCACCGTTGCGCTTCAGATCCTGGTCGTTGCATATTATTACATTAAATATCACGACAAGCTGACAAAAACCACGCAAACCGCACTGGCGGAGTCGGTTGCCGCCCTCGGATTCTGCGTTGTCTTGCGCATCATGTATCCCTCCATATCCTTCTTCATTCTCGCGATCGCGCTCATTGAGCTTGTTTTCTTCCTCAACTTTCAGAATCAGCGAAACGGCATCAACAGCCTGACAAAGCTGAACGAGGGACGCGCGCTTTTTGCCGAGATCAACAAAAGGATCCATTGCGACGAGCCCTTCAAGATCTACGTTATGAAGATCCGCAACTTCGGCTCGATCCGCCAGAATTACAGTTACACCGTGGGAGATGAGATGCTGTATCAATTCAGCTTCCATCTCAGCCGCCTTTTCAGCTACGGAATTCCCTTCCATATGTACGGAACTACGTTTTCGCTCGTTCTTCCTTATGAAGAAAGCGAAAGCGAAATGCAAACGCAGAAGCTGATCGAATTTCTTGAAAAAGATATCGAATTCGGCGAGCATGCGATCAAAATCGATTATATCCTCGCCGAGCACGTATGGGCCGACGAAGGAAACGTTGAATCCATCTACGAAAAGCTTGAATACGCAACCGAGGTTGCAAAAGAAAATAAGCAAAAGTTCATCACCTGCACGCTGGACCTCGAGGCCAAGCGTCTGCGCACCAAGTATCTCATCAGCAGACTTGAAAAAATCGATCTGGAATCCGGCTATCAGGTATGGTTCCAGCCGATTTACAGTACCGGAAAAAAATGCTTCTCCTCTATGGAGGCTCTTCTCCGCCTGAGAGAGCCGAACGGCGACTTTATCAGCCCCGCCGAATTTATCCCTCTTGCAGAAAAAAACGGACAGATCAAGGACATCACCTGGTTTGTTTTGGAGGAATCCTGCCGCGCGCTGGCAAGCTCGCCCGCTCTGAAGGATCTCCGCGTTTCGATCAACCTTCCCATGCAGCAGCTTCTCGATCCCGATTTTGAAGCGAAGCTGAATAAGCTGGTGGATGGTTACGGTATCGCGCACGACAAAATCAGCTTTGAATTCACCGAAAGAGTTATCATCGAGGATCTCGATGCCGCCGAGAAAAACATGAATCGCCTGGTCGCTATGGGATATACCTTCTATCTGGACGATTTCGGCGTTGGTTATTCCAACTTCAATTGTGTTTTGCGCCTGCCGCTCCGAACGGTTAAGCTCGACATGAGCCTGACCGCAACGGCAGAAAAGCTTCGCGAGAATTACGGTCTTGTACAGATCCTCACCGATCTTTTCCACGATATGGGAATGAACGTGGTTGCCGAGGGTGCTGAATACGCAGATCAGGTAGAGCTTCTCATGTCCTACGGTGTTGACGGCATTCAGGGCTATCACTTTGCAAAGCCGATGCCGCTGGACAAGCTCGCGAAATTCATGAAAAAGGAAAACAAAAAAGCAGAAAATCTTAACAATCCGCAATAAATAAAAAGATCGGGAGCGAAAATGCTCCCGATCTTTTTTTCGCTCTTTTACTTAACGAGCGCCTTATACTTGATCGAAGTATTCGTGTTGATGAAGATCTTGAATTCCTCCAAGGGCATTGCCTTTGCATAATAGAAGCCCTGGATGGTATCGCATCCCATCGAAATTACCTTATCAAACTGCTCCTTGGTTTCCACGCCCTCCTGCACAACCTCCATATCCATGGATTTTGCAAGGTCAATGATCGTGGAAAGAAGCTTATCATCGCGCTTGACATCTGTTCCGCGCTTGATGAAAACGCTATCCAGCTTCAGCTCGTCCACGCGGATCTGCTTCAGGATGCTGAACGAGGAGTAACCCGATCCGAAGTCGTCGATCGAGCAGCGCATACCGCTGTTATGCAAAGCGCTGATAATGCCGGCGATCTTATCGTAATCCTCCATCGCAAAGCTTTCCGTAAGCTCAAGCGTGATGAATCCGTCCGGAATGTTGTATTTTTTCTTGTTTCCGACGTAAAAGCTGATGAAATCCTCGCTGTTTGCCGTAACTCTCGAAACGTTGACCGCGATCGGGATAACCTTTTCGCCGCGTTCAACCGCGCGCGCAAGATATTCCAGCACCTCAATATAAACGAAATGGTCAAGCTTAGCGATAAATCCGTTGGATTCAAAGAGCGGAATGAAGTCTGCGGGGAACATATAGTCACCCTTTGTGGTATCAAACCAACGAACGAGCGCCTCCGCGCTTCCGATCGTGTCGTGGTGCGCGTCGTATTTCGGCTGAAGGAAAAGGCGGAAATCGCCGTTGGCCAAAGCGCCCTCCATCATCGCCTCGATCTTCTCGTTATGCGCGATGGATGCACTCACCTCATCCGTAAACAGCGTGTATGTACTGCTAACCGTGTCCTCTGCATAGCCGGAAGCGGCGTTTGCACAGTCGATCATTCCCTGAATGGTGCGGCGAATGGTGGGCATTACGTTATAAACGCCCGCCGCGAAGCGGATCTTCATGGCTCTGTCTTTGAGAAGCTTCTCGCGGTTGATCAACGTTTCGATCAAGCGGATCTTATCACCAACCGAATGCGAGTTTGCATTGACCATCAAAGCAAGGAACTTTCCGTCTCCCGCGTAGCCGTAACACTCCTCATCGTTCGAAAGCGTTTGAAGAATTTTCGCAAGCGCCTTCAAAAGCTCCGTGGAATCGCTCTCACCCAGCTGATCGCTCAGGTAAACGAAGTTTCGGATGGCAAGAACCGCCACGGAATATTTTTTTCTTCTCGAATAGATCAGCGAGCCGCAAACTCTGCGGAACTGCTCTTGGTTCGGGCAATCCAGCTTGGCATCGAAAAGGATCGCCTCCTGCAAAGCCTCCTGCGCCTTTTTATGATAGAGCATCGCATAAATAAATCCGATAACCAAAGCGATGATCGCAATCAGAAGAAGGTTCACGATATGGCGGATATAGGTGACCTCGGGCGCGATCAAACCGTCACTCACGCTGAGCGAAACCAGGAAAAGGTGGTTGTCAAAGGTGGCAAGCGGCGAAATCGCCACCGTGTATTGAACGCCATTTGCGGCAATCGCAATGGCTGTTTTTTCATGTTTTGAAATTGCTTCGGAAAGCGCTTCCGCTTCGTGTTTATCATGCGTGAAGGAATCCAGGAAACGATAGGCGTTGTTTCCGATGTTTTCGCGGAAGTGCTCTGCCGTCTTATCTGCGAGAACCTTTCCGCTCTCGTCCATGATCAGAACCGCTTCGGCCTTATCGTTGATCACCGAGCCAACGCTCACGATGTTGCGCGCGGGAACGATGGAAAGCAATCCGTCCACGAAAACCGAGCCGCGCACGGGAACGAAAAAGGCAATACAATCCAGCTCCGTTGCCTTATCGGTATAAATGGGGGTGCATCCCCTCTGCTTGCCTTGCACAAGCGCGTTGATATATTCCGCTCCGGAGGTTTCCTGCGTGATCTCCGCACCGTAAACGTCATAACTAACGCCCTGCGAATAATATCGGAGGTCACCGAATTGCTCGCTTCCGATATAGCTTTCCAGAATTTCCTCCACCAGCGTGCGGTTCTTCGCATATGCGAGGCGATCCACGATCTCGTAGAGATTTTCATAATGCTGACCGGCAACCGTTTCCGCTCTTTCAATGTCCTCCTCGAAGGTGAGAAGCGCGTTTCTCTGCGCAGAATCGGCAAAGAAATCGGATGAGCCTGACAAAATGGTGATCATATAAAAGACAAGAAACACCGCCATCAGGACAAGGCCAACCTTGCCGGCCGTGGCATAATAAAAGCGGCGATCCGTACCATTTTTCGTTGCCATACGCTCTCCGTTCCTTTCTTAAGATTCTTTGGGTGCCTCCTCGGCCTCGCTCTCCTGCTCTGTTTTTGCCTTTTCGCGAATGGATCTGGCCATTCCGCAAGCGACCAAGGCAAATATTCCAAATTGTAAACCAATGATTACAAAAATCATGGTTTTTCCGGAGAGAAGCTCCGAAAAAGAGGTTAAGGTATCAAGCGTTTTCACATAAACGCCAACCAAGCGATCTCCCTTTGCATGATACTTATCGTTTCCTGCATTGGCATCGCCGCGGGTAACGAACTCGATCCCCTCGTCGGTGACGATCGGATCCTCCGCAACGCGGTGCGTGTTCGGCAATCCGTAGATCTGCGGATCGGAGGAATAGAAGCAAATGATATCGTCCTTTGCGACCTCCGATGCATCCACGTTTTTCAGCAGGATATAAGAGCCGCGCGGGATCTCATCCTCCATGCTTCCGCTGATGATATGAACGAATGAATATCCGAACACGGAGGGAACCTTGCCCTTCATCTTCGCGCCGATCACTTGAACAAGCAAAAGCACAAGCAGGATCACAAGAATCCACCAAGCCGCGCGGATGATTTTTTGAAAAAGCTTGCATTTGCTATTTGATATCATTTCTCAACTCTTTGTATTGCGCTTTCCCATTGCTTCGGCAATCGGAGCGCCTTTTTCTGCTTTGCGGCGCGGCCCTCAAGATAATCCAGAGCAGCCTCTGCTCTCTCGCTATCCGCGCAAGCATCCTCGAGAAGATCGCAAAGCTTCAGCGTTACGTTATAACGAATCAGCATTTCCGCATTTTTGAAAACGCGCTTTCTATCCCATCTCGAAAGAGCGGAATATTCCTCCGCCGTGTATGGGATAACAACGTCGCATGCGCCCTCAGGCTCAGCGTCGCTAAAGACGAAGCCGCGATTTTCAAATCCGGTGCAGCGCGCATTCTTCGAAAGAAGCAGCACACTTCCCTTTGCTTTGAGAGTTACATCACCGCAAACGATGGAATCAATGATCTTTTCGATGCGCGCATCGTTTTTGCTTTCGCAAAGCAGGTCGATCAGAATCTGTGCATCATCGGCATCCTCCTCGGGCATCGGCTCGGGCATCGGCGCGGGCTCGGCCGCATCCATAGCTTCAGCCTCCGCTTCGGGCGCGGGAATTTCCTCGGCGGTCTCGGAAATCTCCGAGGGCTCAGCCACAGCTTCCTCGCTCACCGCAGGCTCCTGCGGTTCGGGGCGCGCAAACGCGGCGCGGAAATCTGCCTTTACGTAGGTCGTGTTTTCATCCGGCACCTCGCCCTTCGGAAGGATCATCTTCACGAGGCCGCGCTCAATCAGCGCATCGGTTTCCTCATAAGGAAGTCTGTAATCCTCGGGAGCGCGATCGATCTTCTTCAGCTCCAGCTGTGCCATCAGCATGCGAATCAGCTCGATGGCATACTTTTTCTTTCTTTCGGTGCGGAGCTTGATCAGGATCGGGCAGCTACCGCTGACCGCGATTGCATGATACTTCGCATCAAGCTCGGCTTGGATCTCGGCAAGATAGAGATAGAGCATCTTGCCCTTAACGTTAATTTTTGCAACGTGCGTTCTTCCGAGGTTGAAGCTTTCCTTGCCCCAGGACATTCTCGCCTTCACGCCCTTATAAGAAAGAAGCTCGTTTTTGATATCGGTATAATAGTCCTGCACGTAGGGCGGCGCCTGAATATATCTCGAAAGGAAGGATCTGCGATAGCGGAATGCTACCTCGCGCATAGCGGCGCCCGCGGCGAGGGCTTCGCCCTCTGCATCCTCGGAAAGATCCGAATCGTCGGCAGAATCCTCATCCTCTGCGGACTCCGGCTTGCGGCGCGCAAACGCGGCGCTGAAGTCTGCCTTCACGCAGGTCGTATTTTCGTCCACCACCTCGCCCTTGCGAAGGATCATCTTCACGAGGCCGCGCGCAACGAGCGCATCGGTTTCCTCATAAGGAAGTCTGTAATCCTCGGGAGCGCGGTCAATTTTCTCAAGCCCAAGCTGCTCCATCAGCATGCGGATCAGCTCGATGGCGTACTTCTTCTTTCTGTCAGTGCGAACCTTGATCAGGATCGGGCAATCTCCCTCCACGGCGATGGCATGATACTTCGGCTCAAGCTCGCGCTGAATCTCGGAGAGATAGAGATAGAGCATCTTGCCCTTGACGTTGATTTTTGCAACGTGCGTTCTTCCGAGGTTGAAGCTTTCCTTGCCCCAGGAGATTCTCGACTTCACGCCCTTATAAGAGAGAAGCTCGTTTTTGATATCGGTATAGTAATCCTGAATATAAGAGGGCGCCTGAATATATCTCGAAAGGAAGGATCTGCGGTAGCGGAATTCCACCTGACGCATGGCGGCCTCTGCCGCAAGGCGTGCTGCCTCCTCCTCGGCGGCAATACGGGCGGCTTCCTGCTCTGCCGCAAGGCGAGCGGCCTCCTCTGCCGCGATGCGAGCCGCTTCTTCGGCTGCGAGGCGTGCTGCCTCTTCCTCGGCGAGGCGCTTCTCTCTTGCAAGGCGGCGCGCTTCGGCCTCTTCGCGGATGAGATCGGCATTGAGGATATCGTCTGCCTTCAAAGCAACGAGGATCGCGCGGCGAATGCGCTTTTCGTCCTCGGAAAGCTTTCTTCGGTTGTTCATCAAGCGGGAAACGGGAACGGTTTTCTTATATTCGGAGTCGTAAACACTGTAATCGTCCAGCTCCTCGTTTGCAACGTCGTCGTCAAATTCCGGCATCGTTTCAAAAAGATGCTTTTCGGAAACGAGGCGGTTATCCTCCAGCTCTGCGCCGATTCCGGTATAAAGCGTGAGGTACTGGAGCGCCGCGCTGGAATACATGCCGCCAACGAAATCGGCGGAGGGGAGCTCATAATACTTGTCGCCTACAAAGGAGTAGCCGACCTTATCGTAGTTTTCGATGTACTCCCAGAGATTCAAGCATTCTCTGAGATTTTTGTTTTTAAGGATGGCGTTCGTTCTGATAACGGGGGGACGAACGTAGTTTCTTCCGAGCTTTTTTGCAAAAGCGGAGGAATTGAAGGACGTGAGCGCCATATGGATGCGCTTCACGCGCTCGAGAGCTTCGATATATCTCTCGTTAATTTCAAGATCCGACTCGGACATCTCGCGCCCGAGAGGTGAGGTCAACTCGATTGCGAGATGTATCCGAGCGGAATTTCGACCACCCTGCTCCGCAGTGAAATGCTCAAATTCGGTGGAATAATCGAATTTATAGTCCATTTCAATGCCGCTGCCGCCGTTGAGAGCGCGCAGGCGCTTATCGACGAAGGCGGAAAGTCGACTGATAAGAGTGTTAACGAATTTGTTCTCGTAGGTCAGCGCGGTTTCCTCGTGAAAGACGTTTAAGATCTTCGAGGGCGTGATCTCATCATCCTTGATGTCGAGAATCAGATTCGTGTGCTGCGCAAGATGCTTGATGGATTTTTCCGTGATATGCTTGGAGAGCTCCACGGGCAAAATTTCATCCACATCCTCGATCGCAACCGAAGGATTGCGCACGATGAGATCGAGCGCAGGGATAGCCGCCTCGATCTTATCGATCCATTCGGTGTCAATGGTTTTGTTGATCTTGCTTCTCGTGAGCGAAACGGCAGATTCTGCCGCGCCGAGAAGGAGATTTGCATCATTGAAGGGGGGGTAATCGCGAGAAAACGCCCTGAAAAGAGAGTATGACCGATTTTTCAAATCATCGTATATCTTACTCATAATGATATTCTCCTTTCAGGCTTTTTATGCTAAAAATTAGTAAGTGCGCTGGAGTCTTTCGAGGAACTCGATGCAAGAGCCCATCGCATTTTTGCCGAAGAGGGTGTTCAGGTAGTTGATAAGTCCCTTGATCTCATCGCGGATGAGAGAAAGGTTCAAGCTTTCAAACTTTCTGAAAACCTTGGTGGCAAGAACGTGGTCAATGCCCTCAACGACAGTGCCGCCGCAGGCAACGTATACGGGAACGAAGATCTTGAGCTGCTTCATAATACGGTTACCGAAAGCAACGCGGAACTTCTTGATAACGTAATCATCCAGATCCTCGATCATATCGAGATATCTCTGCTCAACGGGATATTCCTCCTGCGCCTTGATGAAAAGGCTGTTCAAGTAGGTATAGCTGATACGGGAGGGGCCTGTGTCGGGCGCTTCGAAGGGAATACCCTTGTTATCAATGTTGATGGTGAGCGCACGGTCATAAACCTTATCCGAAATGGCGAAGGTCGTATCGTCGTTGTTCGCCGTTCCGACGTACCAGGTGTTCTGCGGGATGAGGAGCTTGCCCTCGCGCAGGTTCTGCGGGTCATTGATCCAGGAGGAAGGAACGAGCTCGATCTTCCACTCGTTCGGATCCGGCATTTCCATGATGGAGAGCATTTCCGCAAAGTAATACTCAATGCGGGCGATGTTAAGCTCGTCGAGGATAACGACGTTCATATCATCGTTATAGGAAGCCTCGTAAATTCTGCGGAGAACGTCGGTCTCGTTAAACTTCTTGGAGAACTCGTTGAAATAACCGAAAAGCTCGGTGCGGTCACGCCAGGAGGGCTGAACGGAAACGATCGTTGAATCATTTTCGATAAACTTTCCGAGCGCATACGGCAGAGAGGTTTTACCCGTACCGGAAATACCCTGAAGCAGGATCAGCTTCGTGGAAGCCATGCCGGCGAAGAGAAGCTTGATAACCTTTTCTTCATAGTAAAGTCCCATTCTGGAGCAGGCGAAATTGCGGAATTCAGCGCAGAGCTGCTCCAAGGTGTAATCGCGGCGATATTCGGGCGCGGAGTAATAAAGATACTTGTTGTCGATCGCGGCAAGCTTCGCGAATCGAGGAGGAAGCTCCTCTGCATCGGAAACCGCCTTTTCCTCCTCGCTTTCCTCATCCTCTTCGTAAATACCGTTCAGAAGATCGCGGGGCACGGCGGTGTTTCCGATCTGAAGGGCAAGGATCTTTTCCTTTTCCTTCGTCAGTCGCATAACGTCGCGGTGCAGATCGGCAACCTCCTCAAGAAGATCCTCGTTTCCAACGGCACTCTTGCGGAATCTTATGTACTTGCGGATGAGAAGAACGAGCATATAAACGATGATAACCCAGATAGCCATCACCAATAAAAAGGAGAACACGGCAAGGATCCAGTCCAGCACCTTGAATTCGCTCTTATAAACGCCGAATTGCTTGATATAAGCCGCGAGATTGAAGATCTGGAAGAGGCCGGTTCCAATACCGGAAATAACCTTCCATATGCCGTCTATCATGGTTGTTAAAAAGGCAAAAAACCAATCAAGAAACGATCCCATCGCCATCCACCTCCTTGCTTTTGTCAACTATAATTGTCATTTTATTTATTGTCTTCGTTTTCAGAATTATTTTCTTCTTTGTTCTCTTGCGCCTTCTGAGCGGCGAGATATTCTTCGATCGCGCGCTTCTTGATGGCCTCCTCGTCTCTTTGCTTAGCGAGGTATTCCTCAACGGCGCGTCTCTTAATTTCCTCCTCGTCTACCTGCGGTGCGGCATTGGAAGCGGCCGCCATGGTTTTCTTGGTGCGCTCGGTTACAACGATGGTGATGAAATTATAAAGCTCATAGAGGAAGAACAAAATGAGAGGGCAAACGATGCAGAGAAAGAAGCCGAGGGAGGAGCGCAAAAATGCGATCACGCCGCCAAGCCCGCCAAAGCTATCATCCTCTTCGCAGATACCGATAACGTCGGAATAATGAACCACGTATCCCTCCGAGCCCACGTTATCGGGATGGGGGTTGTGGTCACCCTTGGTAACAAAGGTTCTGCGATCATGGTCTACTTCGTGGATTCTATGCGTATTCAGGTCGCCGATCAAGCCGTCGCCATTGATATCGATGGGCGCATGGAAGGTGATGATCTGGCCGACCACAAGAGATTCCTTTTCCTTATCGGTGATCTTGGTCATGAGCACGAGGTCGCCAACGTTGAAGGTGCCCTCCATGGAGTCTGTGGTGATGGAGATCAAGCTCTTGCCGAAAACGGAAGGAACGCCGTCCTTACTGCCCTGCGCAGAAAAGACGAGTATTGTGATTAAAAGTGAAAATGCAACGAACGCCCAGATCAGGACGTTTGCGACAACCGAAAGGGCCTTTTTCTTATCCAGCTCCTTCAGCCACTGCTTAAAATTCTTCTTGGTGGATTCCATATAACAAGTACCTCACTTACTGTTATGTGTTTTGAATTATATATTAAATATATTAAATGTAAAAAATGTCAATCTTGATTGTCAACTGTAAAGCATATCTCAACGCTGTGATTGGACATCACGCTGTTTTCGGAATATGCATTCGCGTGTGTTCCGTCGAAGAAAATATACATATCAACGGAAATGGTCTCGGCGCGATCGCCGAGCATATAGTCAAAGAGCTCGCCATGGAAGAGCTCGGGGCGGCTGTGGTCATAGAAAAAAACGAGCTCCTCGCCGCCAAAGCTTGATTTGGCAACGAACATGATCTGCAAGGCATCGGTTAAATAATTGCGCAGCCCCTTTACCTTAACGGATTCGACCTTCAGATCGCGCAGATCGAGAGAGCCGCCCGCCGCGCGCAGATACACCTGTCTTTTGAGTGCATAGCCTTTCTTCGGCAGATCGATGGAAACAATGTTCAGCATCTTTTCTTCCTCGGCCGATTGCTCGGTTTCCGCAATCGCATAGCCCCAATATCTGCGGCCGGAAAGGATTTCCCCCTCCAAAAAGCTACCAACGCAGACATAATCAATGCCGCCGTCGGTTCGCTCACTTTTATAGTAATAATTCAGATCTTCGCCATTCTGATCTTTTCCCTGCGAAGTGGCATGATAATTGCCGCTTCGGATCAGATAAAAACCAAAAACGCTGTCACCCGGCGCGAGCGCCGAGGTCACGTCCTCGAAGCTATCCGCGGTGGTCGATATCTCGCTGTTGCGGCTTGCGTGGAGCCGCCCCACTCCGCTAAACGTTCCCTCCGTGAAGCCGAGGCTATTGGCATTCTCCACCGTGATCAGCGTTGCCTCAATCGTGAGTCCGCCCTCAGGGGGGAGATAGCCATAGGTGGAGAGAAAGATCTCCTCCACCTCTGTTGAAGTTCCAAAAATATCATCCTCTTGGCCGAAGGAAACCACCTCGCCGTATCCCTCCTGGGGATTGGCGGAGATCTGCAAATACTTGGAATCGCTTCGCGCGCTCACGGCAATTCCTCCGGTCAAGACGGAAAGGTTCATGCTTAGCCAGGCGTAGGTGGCGGAGGATGTGACCAAAGTCACCATGACCAGCAGCCAAAATCCTATCGCCACTCTACCCTTTCTCATAGCTTATAGATCCTTTTTGTTTTTAATTGTTCAACGTGCCGAAAGACTCACCGACATTAGGGAGTAACGGGCTCGTTATAAGCGTGATCATCAACGTTGAATGCGATGGAAACGGTCTGACCGTCAAGAATACCTGCCTTGATCTTGCTGTTTTCAGCAATCTCATCCGTACCGTCGAAGTAAACGTAGATCTCAACCTCGAGAGTTTCCTGCCTGTTACCAAGAAGCAGATCAATGATATCAAAGGTGCAATCCGTGGGGTCGTTATTATCATAGTACGCAGTGTTCACGAGATTTCCACTTGCATCATTCACAACAAGGAGAACTCTGAGAGCCTTTGAGATATCGTTCGCAGCACCGCCAACCTTAACGGTTGCAGTAAGGTTCTTGGAGTTGTTGGTGTTCTCAGCGTTGCGGATGTAAACAACCTGCTTGTAGGCATAGTTGGCAATATTGTTCTTCTTGATGATGCTAAGCGTATCGCCCTGGTCGCCGTCTGCAATTACGTCAGAATATGCTCTGCCGAAGTAAAGCGCAGCCTCAATCTCTTCAACGGAAGTGAAATCGCAGAGATATGCATACTCTTTTGCAGCAGTCGGATCTACAGCACCAACATCAAAGCCGGTGCTGGTAAGGTAAACAGGAGTGTCCGCTGCAGTAGATGCAGAGATAGGTGTCGCAGAAATCGTATAGAATGCGCTAAGATCCGTGCCCACTTCAAGAGTCGAGGTAACATCGATGTAAGCACCACCATTCACAGCATAGAACTTAGCGTTCGCGGCCTTATCCGCAGCAGTGTAATAAGTATCGTCGAGTTCAGCGGTGCCGGCAGTAAGAGTGTAATAGCCCTTCGCAGAAACACCACTGTTCAAAACTACGGGAACATACTTACCTTCCTTGATCTCGTAGAATGTCGTCGAACCATTGCCCGTAACACCTGCGCCCGCGAGAGCAAAGGCAAGGTTTTTGTAAAGACCGGTAACGGACGTTCCAAGCTTAAGGTCAACGCCTTCAACAGCAAGAACGTACTTTTCGTAAGAATCAACCGTCTCAGCTACAAGCTTATAGATACCGGGCTGACCCTCGTAATTGCTACCCAATGCAGTAGCAGAAGCAGCCGTAAGAGTAACAGCATTGCCGTTTACAAAGCCATGCTTTGCAAGGCGGAGAGCAACTTCGCCAACAGAAGTGAAGTCTACTGCCGTCTCATAAGCCGGTGCATCCTTGGTTTTGCTGATTTCAAGGAAGAGCGAATCGGAATACGCCTCAACGCGGATACCGTCCACGTTTACCTCGGTGTTCATCGAGAACCATGCATAGGATGCGGTTCCCAAGAGCGTTGCGGATACGATCAAAAGGCAAACCGCAAACAAAAGTCTTTTTGTCTTTTTCATGATTTTTCCCTTTCTCTATATAAGAAATTTAATTTGAAAACAACTTAGGGATTTGCTACCTCGGCGCCAGCAACAAAGCCAACATCTACAACAAGCTCCTGCAGAGTTTTGATATTGTCCGTGAATGCAACTTCATCCGTGCCGTCATAGTAAATATAAATGTCCACCTGATACACCTCGCCGAGCACAACCGTCGGAACCAAATAATCAGTTGCCGCCTTCTTGTTATATGTCTCGATCTTGTCCGCATAGGGATCATAAATCTGCGCGCCAAGAACGGCACCGCCATTCACTTGAGTTGCAACCGCAAGAATTCTAAGCGCGGGAGCAAGCGTATCAGTAATTTCAGAACCACTAGTAGCCAGGGCAATCTTAGTAGTAGTCTTGTCAATTCTAAGATTGTCAAGCGGCGTATCGGAAGAGGGGGACATTCTTACGAATGCTGTTCTCTTAAGTGCATAGCGCTCAAGCTTAATAGTCTCGTTGAAAACAAGCTGGCTAAGTGTCGTATCGGCGTCATCAGCGTGCGTACGATCACTGTTAGTTCCAACGTACCAGCCCAGAGATGCGGGATCCTCTGCTTCGTCGAACTTTGCATGAACCAGCTCGTAGCCCCCAATTTCAGGAAGACCGGCATCGTTGAACGTTACACCGGCCCCGTAATCCGTAGCACCCGCGTCAAGAGCGATCTCAAGGAACTTGGTGTTTGCCTTAACCTTGACGTGCATATTGCTCGCCTTTACCTGAGAGTTGCTTGCGAACCATGCATAGGATGCCGTGGAGAGCATGATTGCAGAAACGAGCAACATCACAAGGGCAGGCAAAATTTTGCGTGTGGTTTTCATTTCTTTTCTCCTTTAAAAAAATTTTTTTAATTGATTTTTTATTTAAATCCCCGAAGGCGGGGCGCCCCCCGCATCCGAAGAATATAAACCTTAATGCACGATGGAAAGATCCATATCGATCTTCATTTTTCCGCCGATCAGCCAGTCGATACAGTCGGGATCGTTACCCTCGATCCAAATAACAACGGTGTACTTCGTTACCTCGCCGGGCGCGAAGGATTCAATACGGCCGCGGGTGATCACCCTTGCGGAATAGAAGGATTCCGTTCCGGGCTCGGGACCTGTTCCGTCGCTCTTGGTTTTTGCATAAGTGGTTGGCTTACCGTCTACGTAGAGGCGGAGGCGAATCGCCTCGTCCAATCCGTTGGTAACGCCGCTCATATTGATCTGATAGTCGTACGAAACCTCAACCTCGCCGGTGTTTTGCGCGTAGAAGGTGTAGGCTATGTATTCTCTGCCGTTATGCGGTCCGTCGATCATATCCACGTTGGCATCGATCGTTTCGCCCGCAATATTCGTCATTTTCTCGGAAACCTTGGCATTCAGGTTTGAGGTTGGGCGCATCATGTCCCTCGATTCCGAGAGCGAAAGACCGTATTTGGTCATTTCGTATTTATCAATTCGAACGGTGAAGCTTCCCGTTCGCTCATAGAGCACCGCAATGATGTAGATAATCGCCGTAACCGTTATGAGCATAACAAGGAGCGCGGAGAGGACCTTCATACTGATGCGGTATTGGCGCACTTCCTTTGCCGTTCTGGCAAGGATCTTTATTCTTCTCTCGCCCGTTTCTATAATCTTATCATCCATCGGCTGTCTCTCCTCTCTCTGCGAAAGGATTCTCTCTTGCGTCCGCGGTGTAGCCATCCGCGCCGAGGCTCTTTGCGCTCTCGATGCGCGCCTCCGTATCCAGCCCGGGCGCGATCACAACCGCGTTCAGGTAATGGAGGTATTTGACAAGGCTTCCCGCAATTCTCTCGGCATCCTCCGTTGCAAGGCTGGCCACCGAGTATTCATCCATAAAAGCATAATCAAACCGAAGCTCCGAGAGGCGGAAAACAGGGCAAAACTCATCGCCCACCTCGCAGATCGCCACCTTAACGCCGAGACCGCGAAGCTCATCGATCTTCTCTGCGGCGGCCTTCAGATCCTCGTATAGGATATCGGCCGAAAGCTCGATGCAAACCTTTGCGGGCGGGATCTCGGGATAGAGCGAAAGCAGATCCACAAGCATCGAGGCAAGCTGGCTATCTGCAAGCATTCTTGCATAAACCGGAATCGTGAAGCACTCGATATCGCTATTTTCCGAAAGAAGCGAGGGGATCATTCGAAATAGCTTTTCTAAATGGCGGCGAACCAACTGGTCGCCAACCTTGGTTCTTCTCGCAACAAAGCGATATTCTCTGTACGTTAAAACGCCGAGATCCAGGCTGTTAACCTTGATGAAGCTGCGGTAGATCCTTGCGTTTTTCTCAAAAAAACGAATCTCCGAAAGGTCGATCACGATCGGAACGATCCCGCTTGCAACGGTTTCCTGCACGGTTGCCATTCGATTCCCTCCTTTCCCGAAAAAATACAAAAAAGCCAACCAAGCATACTCCCCCTAATACGAGGGTGTGCAGCTGGCTGGCTTAATCTGAGGCCCCTTTAGCTTTGCGTCACATTCTTTCGAATGCTTTGCCAAATGGTGAACATCTATTGAACTAACACACTTATTTTATACTAAAAATATACATTTGTCAATACTATTTTGAAACTTTGTAAAAAATATTCAAAAAAGATATATAAATAGATATAGAAAATTAAATAGATTATTTATTATTAACAATAAAAATTAACAATAAATTCACTTATTCAGCGTTCTTAACTCTATCCTTATCCTCATAGAGCGATTTATCCGCAACCTCATAGAAGGACTCGATGCTCATGTTGTAGCCGCGGTAGAGCGCGTAACCAACGCCCATTTTCAAGGGATAGCGGAATTCCTTGGCCGCCTCGGCAAGCTCCGCCTTGAATTCATTGCAGAGAAGCTTCACCTTGCGCTCGCTATTCGATTCAAAAACCGCCGCAAACTCGTCGCCTCCGAAGCGAGCGAGGAAGAGCGTTGATTTATAGCGCGCGCCAACGCGCTTTAAGGAATCGGCAACGGCTTTGAGCGCCTTATCGCCCTCGGTGTGCCCGTAATTGTCATTGATCGTTTTGAAGTAGTTCACGTCCATCATCAGAAGATAGAGCGATGAGGCAACGCCTGCGCCGTCCACGTAATCCTTCACCTTATCCTCAAGATAGGCATCCAGCGCATAGCGGTTGTTCAGCCCCGTGAGAATATCGTGGGTGATCTGGTCGTCCTGGAAATGCAGGAAAAGAACGAAGATACTGATGGTAACGCCAAGGCACTGCAGGGCGATCGCGCCGCCCATGGTTACCTGCAAAAGTCCGAAAGTAAGGAAGAGGCATCCGATCACGATAAAGCTGTTGCGAAGCTTGATCTGGCGCATGGATTTCGCATTGCGCTTGAAGATCAGGGCGCGCGCAGAAACGATACCGAAGGAAATGTACTGAAGGAAGAAGCTCAGCACTGCGGCAGGGCCGCGCGTGTAGACGTTTGCATCGTCGATCGAGAAAAACCATCCCGTGAAAAGGTTAACGATGAGAAGGAAGAAAACGAGAGCCACCGGCGCAAGATACGCTATTTTTTTCTTGTTTCTATCGCCCGGCGTGTTGAAAACAACGTCATAGAAATTATTGAAAAGATATCCAACGTAGGTCGTCAGCAAAACGCTGAAGAACATCGAGGTGTGGCTCATAAATCGGCCGCCCGGAATCGCCGCTTTGTCAACCATGTAGCTGACCATGTCGGCCACCAGAGACCACGCCGTGACAAGGATAAAGCGCTTGAATATGAATCGGGCATTCGAGTTGTTTCTGTTGTTCAGCGAATAGCGCATATAGAGGATCAGGAACAAACAAAAAGCAAAGTGCAGAAGATTGGAAATGAACAGAAAATCCTTCGCTTCCAAATTAAATAACGTACCCATCGCTTCTCCTTTCTCGGCGAAATATGCCATAAAATTGCACGCCCGCATAAGCGTGTTTAGAATACATCATAGCACATCTTTTCGGAAATGTCAACCCTTTTTGTGAATTTTTAACAATACCCCCCCCGCAAAATTAGCAAAATCAACAAAATTCTTCGCCCTCCGCCTTGTTTTTCGCCCATCGAAAAAAGTCGAATTTCCCTTGCCACGCCTGCATTTTTCGCACAAAACACCCCCCGCCGGCGCCCCGCATTTTCTCTCTGCGCCAAGCGCAAGAATTTTCTTCTCTCCGAAAGAGGTTTTCCATATAATTTTATACGCCCCACCCCGCCA
>JAZQWS010000399.1:0-29040 GCA_045632465.1 Eubacteriales bacterium | reverse complement strand
CGCTTCTTCTTCCGTTGTATTCATTAATATCCAGCGTAAAGATGATATCCACGCGGTCTCCCACATGCAAGTTCATATCAGAGGGAGAGTGAGAGAAATACATCACTGTCATGTTCTTCTCTCCGTCAGAGACCACAAGGCGTGCATGCTTGCCGCCACTAATGCCATTACACTCAGACAGATACAAATCTTTGACACAGAAAACAGGAACCGCATTCCCTACCCCATAGGGCTCCAAGAGTTGCAATTCTTCCGCGAGGGGCATAGAAATATCGCCAAGGGAAATCTCCATATCCGCCTCAATGCATGGGGTAAGAGCTTCCTCGCTTAGTACACTTCTAGCGTATTCGTTCACTGCAGCCTTAAAGGCAGCTAGGTTACCACGAGATACACTCAAACCGGCAGCCAATTCATGGCCACCGAATTTCACAAGAAGATCACCGCAATAACAAAGCGCATCCACGAGATTCATTCCCTTGATGCTTCGTCCCGATCCTTTTCCGATATCCACTCCGCCTTCCGTTTTTTCTCCCCCCTCGAAAGAAACGAGAATGGAGGGGCAACAAAAGCGCTCCGTGATTCTGGAAGCAACAATACCGATAACGCCATGATGCCAATTATCGGCAGAAAGAACAATGACAGAATTATTTTCACGATCTGCATCCTTCTCAATGATCCGAAAAGCATCCTCAATGATTTTGTTTTCCTCGTTCTGTCGCTCTTTGTTGGCGGCGCACAGTTCTTCGGCGATACGATAGGCCTCATTATAAGAAGAGGATAAAAACAGTTCTACAGCACGCGTAGCGCTCTTAATACGACCTGCGGCATTGATGCGCGGCGCCAAAGTGTAGCCGATATATCCCGAAGAAATCTTCGAGATCTTTTTCTTTTTATCGGTCTTTCTGTCCTCAGAACGATTGGCCGCGGCATCCATCAAAGCAAGAAGGCCGGGGCGCTTTGTGGTTTCGATCATATGAAGACCATAGCTGACAATGATACGGTTTTCGCCGTGAATAGGCATAACATCCGCGATCGTTCCGATTGCCACAAGATCCGAATAAAGCGAAAACATCTTTTGCGCTACGGAAATGCGACTTTTTGCACTCTGCGTTTCTTCAATCGCACAGATAAACTTAAATACAACGCCAACACCGGCTAACTCCTTGAAGGGATACGGACAATCCGGGCGATGCGGATTTACAACCGCAACGGCCGCCGGCAATTGCGCACGACACTCGTGGTGATCCGTAATCACAAATTCAATGCCGAGCGTTTTGGCATATTCTACTTCGTCGATTGCCGTAATTCCGGTATCAACCGTTATGATAAGAGTAGTTCCGTTTTCTGCAAGCGTTTCCAATGCCACGCGCGTTACACCGTATCCGTCTGTAGCTCGATTCGGGATATAATAATCCACGATTGCACCAAGAGACTTAAGATAAAGATAAAGCGTGCATACGGAGGTAACACCATCTACGTCGTAATCTCCGTAAATTGTGATGCGCTCTCGATTGGAGATTGCAGAAAGAATGCGGCGCACGGCATCCTTCATATCCTTGAGTTCAAACGGATTGCAGAGCATTTCACTTTCCATTTCAAGAAAAGAACGCGCCTTTTCCGCTGTTTCATACCCACGGGAACATAAAAGCTTTGCCACAATGGGATGAATCTGCAACGAGCGGGCAATAGCTGCCGCATCGCGCGAGAAATCCGGAGAATCGGGAGATTTCAAAATCCACCGCTTCTCCTTGATCAGCTGTGTGTTTTCAGACATTATTTTAACCATAGTCGAGGCAAAAAGACGCCTCGCCTTCCATTTTATTATCAATCTCAGGCATCTTTGGGGATGCACCCTGCGGTCTTGATTTCACCCGCAATTAAAGAATGGGAGCATAGCGCTCCATGAAAGAAACGGCGATATGTAAGCCGTCTAACGCGGCGCTGGTAATGCCGCCTGCGTATCCCGCACCTTCGCCGCCGGGATAAAGATTTTTATATCCGAGTGCCAAATGGGTGACAGGATCGCGAAGGATACGAATTGGCGCGCTGGTTCTTGTTTCCGCGCCGGTTAAAATTGCGTTTGGAGATGCGAAACCTTCGATTTTTGCATCAAAAGCTTTAATCGCATCTCGAATACCATCGCACACAAAGCAAGGCAAATAGGATTCGGGACGAGCAAGCGTTACGTGCTTGCCGCTCATATAAGTAGGCTCTACTCTGCCACCGAGAGTTCTCGGAGCTTTCGCATCAAGGAAATCACCAACGGAAGTGATCGGCGCGCTGTAATTTTTGCCTCCTGCAACAAACGCCGCGTGCTCAATGGCAGTTTGGAACGCGATAGCGCTTTGAGGCGTTGCGCCGTAATCCTCCTTGAAAACAGAGCAGACCACAGCACTATTGGAATTCAATCCGTCTCTTGCACGTTCGCTCATGCCGTTAACAACAACGCCACCTTCTTCGGAGGTAGCCGCAACCACCGTTCCCCCCGGACACATACAAAAGGTGTATACACCGCGAATTTTCGTATTATGCGAAAGCGCATATTCTGCATGACCAAGAGCCGGATGACCTGCAAAATCACCGTACATAGCACGGTCAATATCCTCGGTTCGATGCTCAATTCGCATTCCGACCGAAAACGGCTTCCCTTCCAGTGCCAACCCCTCCGAAAGAAGTGATTCATAGGTGTCTCTCGCACTATGGCCGATGGCAAGAATCAAAGCGCCTGCCGGAATTCGGCCCTTAGAGGTTTCAACGGCTTCTACAGCGCCGTTGTTTGTGATCGGTCTCAAAAATTTGGTATGATATAAAACACGCCCACCATTAGCCTCGATCGCATCTATCAGATTTTGCGTTACGGTGCGCAAAACATCCGTTCCGACATGCGGCTTTGCTTTAATCATTATATCGGGATCTGCTCCCATTTCAACCAAGGTCGAAAGAATAAAAGACGTGTGCGGATCATTCACGCGGGTGATAAGTTTTCCATCCGAAAAAGTTCCGGCACCGCCCGCACCGAATTGAACATTTGTTTCGGGATCAAGAATTTGCATACGATGGAAACGATCGACAAGCGAAACGCGTTCCTCCACGCTACCGCCGCGTTCCAAAACGATGGGCGCATATCCGTTTTTTGCAAGCAGAAGTGCCGCAAACAGACCGCAAGGACCGGCGCCAACGACAACGGGAGCATTTGCGAGCAACTCCGCGCCGACAGTAAAGGATAGATTTCCATCCACAAGCTTAGCAATATTCAATTCCTTGCACGTCGCCTCGGGTATAGTAGAGGCAATTCCCTCTACGGCAACCGCATAAACAAGACGAACGTCCTTTTTCTTTCTCGCGTCAACGCTCTTCCTGTAGATCGAGAAGGAAGCATCCCTCAAAGGAACGCGAGCACGGCGCAAACGATCCTTTGCAAGTGCGTACGCCTCTGCGGGGGCAGCTGATACCGGAAGCGAAACGTTATTGATGATATAAACAGCGGTGTTCACGCGCACTCTCCTTTCAAAAAAATGAAATTGGCGGGTATTGCCCGCCAATCTTAGAATGGGATACTCCTCGCACCAATCAATACAAAGGCATTGAAAAATCAACGAGAAGCCAAATAGCAACAGCACCGATCAAGCATCCGAGAATTCCCAGAGCGGTTTTCAGCACGTGTAATCTCTTATTATTCATTCCATCCTCCAATTTGCAAAAAAGCAAATGTGAATATATTCCGTTAATTTTGATGCTCGCGGAGCATCTTCTGCATAAGATAAGATTTCAAGGACTCCGGCGTGAAATTTCTAGTGAGTGCACAATCATTTGCAACGGAAATAATTCCCGTTTCTTCGGAAACAACGATGATCACCGCATCACTTATTTCGGACAGGCCAATCGCGGCACGATGGCGCGTTCCGAGATCGGAATCAACATCAGAACGGCGCGTGAGAGGCAAAAGGCAACCCGCGGCCGCAATGCGCGCATCATCAATGATCACCGCACCATCATGCAACGGCGCTTTGTTGAAGAACAAATTACGAAGAAGGAACGAATTTACATCTGCGTTGATCACAATTCCGGTTTGTACTACGTCATCAATTTTGGTCGTTTGCGAAATAACGATCAAAGCGCCGGTTCTTGTCTTGGAAAGATCTGTTACGGCGATGCAAATTTGCTCAATGGCAAGATATGCCGCTTCCTTCTTCTTGCGATCACCGAAAATTGCAAGTCCGGAAAGCGCTCCCGTTCCGATCTTTTCAAACGTATCACGAATTTCGGGTTGGAAAAGAATCAAAAACGCCAAGCCGCCCATTCGGAACACGGAATCCAGGATAAAGTTTGTTCCACTGAGGTCAAAAATAATAGTTACCAAATAAAAAATCAGAGATATGCCGATACCGATGAGAATGGTGTGGCTCTTTCGGTTAATAACGAAGCGAAACAAGAAATAAAGCAACGCCGCCAGTAGCAAAATATCCAGCGCATCTAAAAAACCAAAATTTCGAAAAGAATTCTTGGCAGAATCAAAGAACGAGGAAAACCGTTCAGTCAAACGCCGAATGGAAGAATGCATCAAAATATTCATATATTATCTCCATGCCCAAGGGCACTCATAGCAAATTAAATGAAGGGCGAAAAATGCCCGCTAACAATATTATAACACACATATTTATGAAATGCAATATTATAATAAATATTTTTAATTTATTTTTGCAAAATTTCTTCTTGAAATTGCACAAAGTTTTTTCTCTTTGCATCTTGACAAAACAAGGAAAATGGGTTATAATTGTATCAAATGATACAGTTTGTGGTGCTTTTATGGATAAAAAAGATTTTTCATTTCTTTCAAAAACATTTTTGCTGGCAGGAATTGAAGAAAAAGAACTTTCTTCCCTCACGTGCGAGTTGATAACGCAAACTATTGTTTGCGCAAAGGGCGACCGCATCGACTTGGCTTTGGCAGAAGAAAAGCGCATGGGATTCGTTCTTTCCGGGCAATGTGAGGTAACCTGCGATAAGCTTGTGTTAAACACATTAAATAAAGGGGATAGCTTCGGCATTTTATCCATTTTTTCGGATGAGCCTTATCCCACTTCCATCATCGCAAAAAAGGAATGCCGCATTCTGCTCATAGAGAAAGATTCGCTTTTATCCCTCATTCAAGAATCTTCAAAGATCGCTATGAACATCATTTTGTTTCTTGCAGGGCGCGTTCGTTTTCTTAGCAAGAAGGCAACCGTGCTTGGCGGTTCATCCGCAGAAGAAAAATGCGCCGCTTACCTAAAAGAGGAATACCTTAAGATAGGAAGCGACTTCCCTTTTTCCGCTACTGCCGTAGCACGAAAGATCAACGTGGGACGAGCATCGCTGTATCGCGCACTCACCTGTCTCGAATCCAAAGGAGTTATACAGCACAAGGATAATTCTATTATTATTCTTCACCCGGAGCTTCTATAATCGTTATTAAAAACAAGGAGATATACAACAATGAAAAAAACAATTGCTCTTATTTTAGCACTTACTCTCTCGCTCTTTGCTTTCGTCTCTTGCGCAGGCACAGATGCAGACACCTCACCTTTGAAGGTGGGCTATCTTGCAGGACCGACCGGCATGGGACTTGCGAAATTAATCAACGACACGCCCGAGGATTCCGCGCAATATGAATTTGCCGCTTACACGGATCCCAATCTCGCAACACCCGATCTTTTGAGCGGAACCATCGACATGGCTTGCTTGCCAACCAATGCCGCAGCCAACCTTTTCAATAAAGGAAAAGACATTTCCGTTCTTGCGGTAAATACCCTCGGCTCTCTGTTTGTTATCGCAGATAAAACAGCAAATATTGAGACAATTTCCGATCTCGAAGGAAAAACGATCCACTTGAGCGTCCCCGGATCCACTACCGAACCGATTCTGAAATACATTCTGGAACAAAACAACATCAATGCAGAAGTCTTGGTTGACTCCGCTACGCATGACGATCTGGTTGCAAAGGTGAAAGCGTCCGAAGGATCTGTCATCGCCGTTCTTCCCGAACCCAAAGTCAGCGCAACACTTGCGCAAGCGAAAAACTATGAAGTAAAGCTGAATCTTTCTAAAGAATGGGATAAGATTTCCGACGAACCGCTAGCAATGGGATGCATCGTTGTTCGCAACGACGTTCTTGAAAACAAAAAGAATGCGATCAAGGCATTTCTTTCCGATTACAAGAATTCCGTTCAATATATCGCCAATGCAGAAAACAAAGCAAACGCAGCGCAGATTATGGTGGATCTCGGAATCATCCCCAAGCTCCCGATCGCAACCTCAGCACTCACCAATCTTGATGGCGCAATCGTTTTGATCACAGGACAAGAAATGACACAAACACTTAAGAAGTTCTATGACGTTCTTCTTGATTCTTCTCCCGCAAGCATCGGCGAAAAGCAGCCCGCGGATTCCTTCTATTATGAATAAAGCCGGGCTTCGTCACTTAATTCTCAAGACATCAGCCATTATCTTTTGGCTTGCCGTTTGGGAGATCATCTCCCATGCACTGGATGCCGATTTTATTTTCCCATCCGTTTTTGAAACTACAAAGACCTTGATTGATCTTCTCGCGACGACTGTTTTTTGGAAAAGCTTATTACATTCGCTTGTTCGCGTTCTTTTGGGCTTTTTCATAGGACTTTCAGTAGGCTGCATTCTCGCTCCGCTTGCACATCGATTCGAATTGTGCAGGACATTAATCGCGCCACTAATGAGCATTGTCAAATCCACCCCCGTTGCTTCCTTCATTATGGTATTGTGGTTTTTCATCGGCTCTGCTCCCGTTCCTGTTGTGATCGGAGGGCTGATGGTTGCACCTCTTTGCTATCACAACCTATTGAATGCCTTAAAGGAACAGAGCGCGGAGCTCTCAGACGTTTGCACGGTTTTTAACGTACGTGGATACAGAAAATTCCGCTATCTTTATTTTCCGAAGATTCTTGATTTTTTGATTCCCGCCGCGGTCAGCGGCGTGGGACTTTGCTGGAAAGCATCCATCGCCGCCGAAATCATTGCATACACACAAAACTCTCTCGGTCGACAGATTTATCTTTCCAAGGCTTTTCTGGAAGGTACGGAGCTTTTTGCTTATACGATTACGGTGATCCTCATGAGTTTGATTTTTGAGAAATTGATGTATTTTCTCGGAGAGGTGGTGAAGAAAAAATGCCACTTATAATCAAAAATTTAAACAAATCCTTCGAAAGCAAAAAAATTTTTGATAATTTCAGTTACACCTTTGCGGAGAACGGCATTTACGTATTGGTTGGTGCAAGCGGCAGAGGAAAAACAACGCTTCTGCGCATTATAGCAGGTTTGGACAAAGATTATGCAGGTGAACTTATTACAGAGCCTGTCACTTATTCATTTCAAGAATATCGCCTATTCCCTGTTTTAACCGCACTTGAAAACCTCACGAGCATCCTTTGGGAACGCCCCACAATGGATCAAATCCAATCCGCAAAAAATCTTCTCGCATTTTTCGGATTTACTGACGAAGATATGCAATTGTATCCAAATGCGCTTTCGGGTGGTATGAAGCAACGCGTTTCCTTATGTCGCGCATTGCTTTCTGACAGAAAAATTCTTTTACTCGACGAGCCCTTCAAGGAGTTGGATGATGCGCTACGTGAAAAGCTCAGAAGCATTCTTGCAAAAGAAGCAAAAACAAGACTGATCATCCTAACAGCTCATACAATAGATGCGCTTGGCAACCTTGAAAAAAACATTCTGTCGTTTGAATAAAACAAGTCCTTGCGGTGATCTTTAATCACTTGCAAGGACTTGTTTTATTTTTCTGTTTTACCATTCATCTCGACTGCGGACGATTCTTTTTTGCGGTACATTCCCAACTCTCGATCCATAATCGATCCCGCAACAATTACATCGCTTCCATATTTCTGCCTTATATTATCGATGGTTTTTTCAAGTTTCTCTTCTTTGACATTAGATTTTTTTACGGCATCAAAGAATGTCATCTGCTCAGTGGCATTTTCTTTTTTTACGAGACCGATTGCAGTAACCGTTAGCATTCGGATCGGCTTTTGCGAGCGCCATTGATCGCGCAGAATTTCATACGCGCATGCCGCAATTTCCTTACCGAGATCCGTTGGAGAGGCCAATGGCTTTTGCCTTTGCACGGTGATCAAATTTTCGTCTTTAATCTTCAAAGAAACCGTAGTGCAAACCAATCCTTTTGCGCGAAGATGCGAGCCGATCTGCTCAGAAAGATACAGAATTCCAACATAGCACTCGTCAAAATTCAGAAGATTCCTTCGGAAAGTATACCCACGCCCAACACTTTTCACCTCGTCGTTTGGCGGCGCTACCGGGCTATCCTCTTCGCCGCTTGCGCACTTGTGAAGCAAAATTCCGTTTTTTCCGAAATTATATTCTAACAATTGCTCGGAGGTTGCCGCAAGGTCGCCAATGGTTCGTATCCCGAGACGCAATAGCTGATCTGCTGTTTTTTTACCCACATACAAAAGATCAGATGCCGGCAACGGATAGACGATGGAACGAAAATTTTCTTCGTTAATCACGGTGACCGCATCCGGCTTTTTATAATCACTTCCGAGCTTTGCAAATGTTTTATTGAAGGAAACACCGATCGAAACGGTGATTCCAATCTCTTTCTTAACGCGTTGGCGTATTTTTTCAGCAATTTCTTCGCCACTGCCAAAAAGCTTATAACTGGCTGTTACATCCAACCACGATTCATCGATACCAAAGGGCTCGACCAGATCTGTGTATTCCGCATAGATCTCGGCTATGCGACGAGAAAATTCCACGTACTTATCATGATGAGGCTCTGCTATCACAAGCCCGGGGCACTTCTTTTGCGCGGAATGAATGGTTTCAGCCGTAACAATTCCGTATTTTTTAGCCTCTTCATTTTTAGCAAGAACAATTCCATGGCGGTCCTCCCGGCTTCCGCAAACCGCCATAGGTACACCTTTGTAAGCGGGATTCAAAACCGTTTCTACAGATGCAAAAAAGGAGTTGCAATCACAGTGTAATATCACACGTTTTTCCATAACTGCATCTCCTTTCTATTTTTATTCTTTTGCGTGCATTTTTGCGCGATCCGCGGGCGTAACCGTCTTAAGCTCAAAATAGAACTCACAATTTTTACCTTCTTCGGATCTTACACGCAGCTGTTCGCCATGCGCATCAACCATTGTTTTGGATATATAAAGCCCCAAACCGACACCATTTTTATCTAAACCACGGCTCTTATCCGTTTTATAGAATCGATCAAATACAAACGGAAGATCCTCTTCAGCAATTCCCTGACCTTCGTTATAGACCGAAACAGTTACTTTATCTTCCCTCTTTCTTTCTAAAGAGATTCTGAGAAGGCCGCCCTCGGCGCAAAACTTGATCGCATTGTGACAAAGATTATAAATAACACGGTGAATCGCATCCTCATCCGCATGAACGTAAACAGAATCCTCCGCAACGAATTCGATTTCGATTTTCTTCTCTTCGATAGGTTTCTCGAAGGAAATAAGAATAAGACGCGCCATTTCGGCAAGATCAAAATCAGAAAACGTGTATTTTTTATCTCCGCTCTCAAGTCTTGAAACATCCAAAAGCGTGTTTACCATGCGGGACATTCTTTTTACTTCGTTGGATACGATCTCCAAATAATGACGATGCATATCCGGCGGAATAACTCCGCTGTTAATATTATCAATGAAGCCTGAGATCACCGTCATAGGCGTTCTCAAATCGTGAGATACACTTTGAAGAAAGGATGCGCGCATCTTCTCCAGATTATCCAGCGCCTCTGCCATTTGATTAAAGGATGTGCCAAGCTGGGCAATTTCGTCATCCCCCCACACCTCGACTCTTGCTGAGAAATCTCCTTTTGCATAACGTTTCGTTGCTTTTGTCATGCTACGCAACGGATGCAGGATTCGTTCTGTCAAGAAATATATCGCTACCAAGGCGGCAAGCATCATCCAGAGCGATCCCGTGATAACGGTGCGGCGCGTGACACCGATGATGGCATCTTCCTTTGCGGTGGATTTCAGTGCCAAAACATATCCGATCGTTCCATCCTCACCCGAAAGCACCTTTGCGTATGCACGGTACTTTTCTCCATCACCATGCGGTAACGAGAGAACCGAAAACAAAAAATCCTCCCCAACGCCATCCGTATACTCTTCAAAGCCGGCAAGCTCAATAGATGTAGCATCAAGATTGGAAATCGTGGAAAATATAATTTTACCATCAAGATCGCAAACAATAATATGATGATCGGTATTAACCTTGATGATGCCCTGTATCATATCGCGGCGCATTTCCACAACAGCCTCGAGATTTTTTATGTTGGAATCAGGCGGATTCAAAATACTCATTACCGTAGAACCGGTTTTGCGCAATCGCTCATCGCTATCATCCGCTGTATACTCGCGGATAAGCGCTGAAAAAATCGAAGAAAGCATAATGATGCTGATACCCAGTATCAACACGAATGCCGTAAAATATTTTGCGAAGGTTGATTTGTACATTATCACACGTCCTCGTTTTCTTTCTGATTATATTATAACAGTATCCGTCGCACTTGTCAAACCTTTTTTTAAAAGATCCGTATAGTAGAGATCCGGGCTTAAACCATAGTATTTCTATTGTTTTTCAGTAAAACGTGCTATACCGATTTTATATATGCAACCCGTAAAATCGGTGCTTAACAGCATTAAGATGTCGGCTACAATATTTAAAAGCAATTTAAAGAGACAAGGGATGATGCGCAAAGTATTGATTTTCACTCGATTCACCAAAAACTCCGCACCTCTTACGTGAGGCGGAGTTTTATTTGCAAAGAAGTGAATGATAATTTCATAAAGCCATTGACTTTATATATAAAATATGATAAAATATTTTAAGAAAATATTCACTTCGTATTTTGGAGGAAACATTATGACCGTTACAAGATTTGCCCCCAGCCCTACCGGCTATATGCATATCGGAAACCTGAGAACCGCGCTTTACGCATATCTGATCACCAAGCACGATGAAGGTCGCTTTATCCTTCGTATTGAGGATACCGACCGCGAAAGACTTGTTGAGGGCGCTGTTGATGTAATCAAGGACACATTGAAAACAACAAAGCTTTTCTGGGATGAAGGCCCCGACGTTGGCGGCGATCACGGCCCTTACGTTCAGAGCGACAGAAAGCCCATTTATATGGAGTACGCAAAGAAGCTTGTCGACCTCGGCGCGGCATACTACTGCTTCTGCACGAAGGAACGTCTGGAGCAGCTTCACGAAGAGGATGCCACCGGCGGATACGATCGTCATTGCCGTAATCTTTCCAAGGAAGAGGTAGAAAAGAACCTTGCCGCCGGCATTCCCTTTGTAATTCGCCAGAAGATGCCTCTCGAAGGCGTTACCACCTATACCGATGCGGTATTTGGCGAGATTTCCATGAACAACGAGGAGTTGCAAGATCAGATCCTTATGAAGGCAGACGGGTACCCCACTTATAACTTTGCGCACGTGGTTGACGATTACCTTATGCAGGTAACACACGTTGTGCGCGGATCGGAGTATTTGACCTCTACACCCAAATACGCACTTCTTTACGATGCATTCGGCTGGGAACGTCCCGTTTACGTTCACCTTCCTTTGCTGATGGGCAAGAATGCGGATGGATCCGTTTCCAAGCTTTCCAAGCGTCACGGCGCGGTTTCCTTTGCAGACCTCGTAAACGATGGTATTTTACCCGAAACCATCATCAACTATATCGCCCTTCTCGGCTGGTGTCCGAAGGAAAATCACCAGGAGATCTTCTCTCTCGAAGATCTTAAGGGACTCTTTACCTTGGATGGTATTTCCAAGTCTCCTGCGGTATTTGACTTTGAAAAGCTTCTTTGGTTCAACGGCGAGTATCTGCGCATGCTGAATGACGAGGATTTCTTTGCTATGGCAGAGCGCTTTATCAAGAGCGAAATTCCCGCAGATATTAACAAGAACAAGATGCTTGCGCTTCTCAAGACAAGAATCGCTAAGCTCACCGAGTTGGATGAAAAGATGGCGTTCTTCCTTGCGCTTCCCGAATATGACAAGGAGCTCTTCCTGAACAAGAAAAACAAGATCAATGAGCTTGATACCGTTAAAAACGTTCTCGTTGCAGCGAAAGAGGTTCTTGCTAACGTTGAGAGCTATGACAATGACACGCTCTTTGCCGCTCTCACGCCCTTGACTGAAAAGCTGGGACTCAAGACGGGTGCAATCATGTGGTGCATCCGCATTGCCGTTTCCGGTCTTTCCGCAACCCCCGGCGGCGCAACCGAAATCATGGAGGTTGTTGGCAAGAAGGAAACGCTTACGCGTATTGAGACAGCACTTAACAAGCTTGCTTAATGCTACTATTATTTTTACTCCTTTGAGGTGAGATATGGCAATCGATATTTCCCAACGCATACGGCGCAAATATTCCGGCTTTTCAAAAGGCCAAAAGAAGATCGCCACCGCCATTCTGCAAGACTATGACAAGGTGGCCTTCATGACCGCCGCACAGCTCGGACGGCTGGTTGGCGTTTCGGAATCCACCGTTGTGCGCTTTGCGAGCGAGCTCGGATTTGAAGGCTATGCTGAATTTCAACGCGCGGTTCAAGAATTGATGCGTATCAAGCTTACACCGAATCAGCGCATCGCTGTTACGAAAAATCGCGTTGGTCGATTGGATATGATAGATTGTGTAATGGAGGCAGACATAAGAAAAATCCGCTACACAATGAAGCATCTGAATCGTGAACATTTTCATAGCGCCGTACAGGCAATTATCAACGCGCGCAACATTTATATCATCGGTGCGCGCAGCTCTGAGGCCTTAGCTTATTTTTTAAAATATAATCTATCGCTGATTTTTGACAACGTAAAGTACGTGCAACCCACCTCCTCAGCCGAGGTACTTGAGCAAATGCTTGCCATCAACGAGCAGGATGTGCTGATTGCATTCTCCTTCCCGCGTTACTTCAACAAGATGATCAGCGCGGTTAAGTTTGCAAAGCAAAACAGCGCCAAGGTTGTCGTCATCACCGACTCAGACGTTTCTCCCCTTGCGGAGCACGCATCCTTCCTTTTGACGGCGCAATCCGACATGGCATCCTTCTCGGATTCACTCGTTGCCCCTTTCAGCATCCTGAACGCTTTGATTGCCGAAATCGCGCAACAAATCGAAGGCCGCATCACACGCCGCTTTGAAAAGCTTGAAAAGGTATGGGATGAATATAACGTATACTCTAAAAGATAAAGGAATTTGATCTCTATGCTTGAGATGACAAAAATCGCCGTAATCGGCGGCGGCGCGGCAGGCCTCATGGCGGCCGGAACTGCCGTTTCTCTGGGTGCCGATGTGACGATTTTCGAGCATATGCAGTACGTTGGCAGGAAAATCGGCATCACGGGAAAAGGTCGATGCAATCTGACAAACGCCTGCACAATGCAAGAATTTATGGAAAATGTTCCCAGGAATCCGCGATTTCTTTACGCGGCGCTTTCCGCACTTTCGCCGAGCGACACGATGCAACTTTTTGAATCCTTGGGCGTTACACTTAAAGTGGAACGCGCGCGTCGTGTTTTTCCCGAGAATGATAAAGCAGCAACCATTGTAAATGCGCTTAGAAAATACGTTTCTGATGCAAGGATCATGCATGAAAAGGTGTCTTCTATTGTAAAAAGAGATGACGAGCGCTTCATCATCAACGGGAACGAGTCACTTATCTATGATAAGGTTATTTTAGCCACCGGAGGTCGCTCTTATCCGCGCACCGGTTCGGATGGATCAGGGCATCGGCTTGCAAGAAAGCTCGGGCACATAGTTACGCCGCTTTATGCATCTCTTGTTCCCCTTGAATCGCCTTCCGAATATTGTGAAATGATGCAAGGGCTCTCTTTAAAAAACGTGGGTCTGCGCATTGAGCGAGATGGGAAGCTTCTCTATTCTGATTTTGGCGAGATGCTCTTCACGCATTTCGGCGTGAGCGGACCGATGATACTTTCCGCTTCTGCGCATCTGGCAGGCGAATCGCTTAACAACGTTTCTCTTATCATAGATTGGAAAAATGCTTTGGATGAGAAAACGTTGGATGCGAGATTGATCTCGCTTTTTGAAAAAGAAAGCAACAAAGACTTTTCGAATGCACTTGCATCCTTACTTCCTGCAGCGGCTATTGAAGTGTTTGTGGATGCCTCACAGATTCCCGCGCATTGCAAAGTTCGCGAAATTACCAGAGAGCAACGCAAGAAATTGCTTTCGCTTCTGAAGAATTTCACAATTCCGCTTTCGGGATTTCGCCCGATCGAGGAAGCTATTATCACGCGCGGCGGCATTGACGTGCGCGAAATCGTTCCCAAAACGATGGAATCTAAAATTTGCCCCGGTCTTTACCTAGCAGGCGAGATCATTGACGTGGATGCCTACACAGGCGGATACAATCTGCAGATTGCCTTTTCCACGGGGTATCTCGCGGGAAAAAGTGCAGCAGAATATTGATAAGCAAAGGAGCTTTTATGACTCATATTGCGATTGACGGCCCGGGCGGCGCGGGAAAATCCTCCGTTGCCAATCTGATTGCCGAAAAACTTAAATTTATTTACGTTGACACCGGTGCGCTTTATCGTGCCGTTGGCTATTATATGGTTACCAATGGGATTCGCCCGCGCGATGCCGAAAGCGTTGTTGCTGCACTCCCAAACGTAAAAATTTCTCTGAAATTCACCGACCGCCAAGAGCTTTATCTCTGCGGCGAGGACGTTGGCGACAAGATTCGCACGCCCGAAATTTCCATGGCGGCAAGCGACGTAAGCGCGATCCCCGAGGTGCGCGCATTCCTTCTGGAAACACAACGTAGCATCGCAAGAACCAATAGCGTTATTATGGACGGTCGTGACATCGGAACCGTTATACTTCCGAATGCAGATTTGAAGATTTTTCTTTTCGCCTCCCCCGAAGCACGCGCCAAACGCCGCTATGCGGAACTGACTGCAAAAGGTCAAGACGTTACGTTCGAATCCGTGCTTACCGAAATGAATGAACGAGATACAAACGATTCCACGAGAGCCGCTGCCCCCTGCATTCCCGCGGAGGATGCCATTCTCCTTGATAATTCCAATCTGGACCTGCAAGGAACAGCAGATGCTATCATTACGCTTCTTGAAAAGAAAAAGCAACTGAACAAGGAAATTAAGGTTTATAACCGCTTACGTGCAGTTTTAGCCGCTCCGCTTCGCTTTTTATTTGGCGTTCGAGCGATCGGAACGGAGAATATCCCCGCGCATGGCGGTGTTCTCATTTGCTCCAACCATCTCGGCATGCGTGACCCGGTTCTTATCGCGGCAACGTATCCTCGCCAGGTTCGCTTTATTGCCAAGAAGGAGCTCTTTTCCGTTCCGATTGTTCGCAGTCTTATTTCCGCTTTTGGCGCTATTCGCCTCGATCGTTCCGGCACGGATGTTGGCGCTTTGAAAAAGGCCGAGGAAATGATTCGCATGCGCCAAACGGTTTCAATTTTCCCACAAGGCCACAGAAGTCCTACTCTCCCCATCGAAGAAACAGCTTTCAAGCATGGTGCGGGCTTCATTGCATCTCACACGGATTGCACAGTTCTGCCGGTTTATATCCAAACCAAGGGACAAAAATATGCTTTATTCAGACGCATCCGCATTCATTTTGGCAAGCCTATCGCTGTTAAACAAATAGAATGCGAAGATTCCTCCAAGAAATACGAGGCAATCACGGAAAAAATACGCGAAGACATCATTGCGCTTGAAAAATCCGCAAATGAGGCTTGATACAGATCATGGAAGTTATCCTTGCAAAAAACGCGGGATTCTGTCCCGGGGTGAAACGCGCGGTCGACAAGGCCATGTCTTACAAAGGCGTTCCGCACACCTATACTCTCGGCGAACTGATCCATAATCCGACATTCCTGCAACAACTGGAAGCCGCAGGCATCAAAACGATTGATTTCGAAAATATCAGCGCCACTTTAGATGCGATCGCTCCCGAAACGATGCACCTCATTTTGCGCACACATGGGATTCCAAAAGAACAAGAGGAAGCACTTAGCATGCTCGCATCCCAAAGCGGACGTCTCGATATTATTGACATGACTTGCCCCTTCGTCAAAAATATTCATCGCATCGCCGAAGAAAACACATCTGAGAAAACTGTTTTTCTCCACTTCTGCCGCAAGGATCATCCGGAGGCACTCGGTAACATGAGCTATGCGAAGGGAGCGAAATACGCATTCGCCTCGCTTGATGAGCTTAAAATGTTAAATTTAGATGGCAAAATTCCCATTTTATGTTCACAAACGACTGAGAATTTAGTAGAATTTAAAAAAATTAAAAATTTTTTGAAAAACCTATATACAAACGCGATTTTTTTTGATACAATATGTAGTGTGACTGAAATCAGGCAAGAGGAAGCTGTTTCGCTTGCTAAGGTTTCTGACGGGATGATCGTGATCGGCGGAAGAAACAGCTCAAACACGCAAAAGCTTTATAAGCTTTGCCATGAGCATTGCGATGCAACGCTATGCATCGAATCGCCGGACGAGATCCCAAAGGATTTCCCTATAGGAAAAAATAAAATTGGTATAACTGCCGGTGCCTCCACGCCCGGCGATATAATAACGGAGGTTTTAAAACTATGGAAATGACAGAGAACAACTTTGTTACAATGCTGGAGGAATCTATCAAACCTTTACATACAGGAGAAACCGTGACCGGTATCGTGTACGCAATTACCGATAACGAGATCTATCTTGATCTCGGTGCTAAGTTCACCGGCGTGATCGTTAAAGAACAGATCACGGACGATGCTTCGGCTAAGCTCCAGGATATGTTTAAGGTAGGAGATGAGGTTACCGCCTTCGTCATCAGAGTGGAAGATGGCAAGGGCATGGCAACGCTCTCCAAGACTCGCGTCGATCGCGACAGAAGCTGGATCGTTCTTAAGGAAGCGTTTGATAACGGCGCAACCCTCGAGGGCGACGTTACCGCTGTGGTTAAGGGTGGTGTTGTTATGACCGTTGCCGCTAACCGCGTATTCGTTCCCGCTTCGCAGACCGGTATCGCAAAGGACGGCGATATGTCCGTTCTCGTTGGTACCAAGCAGAAGGTTCGCCTGATCGAATTTGATGAGGGCAAGAAGAAGGCTCTCGGTTCTATCAAGGTTATCCTTAACGAGGAAAAGAAGGCTGCTGAAGATGCAGTTTGGGCTACTCTTGAGGTTGGTGCACACTACCGTGGTGTAGTTAAGAACCTTGTTCCCTACGGCGCATTCGTTGATATCGGCGGAGTTGACGGTATGGTTCACAACTCCGAGCTTTCTTGGAAGAGAATCAAGCACCCCTCTGTGGTTGTTTCCGTTGGACAGGAAATCGAAGTATTCATCAAGGAGCTTGACGTTGAGAAGAGAAGAATCTCTCTTGGCTACAAGACCCAGGAGAATGACACTTGGTTCCAGTTCACCCAGAAGTTCGCTGTTGGCGACATCGTTCCCGCTAAGATCGTTTCTCTCATGCCCTTCGGCGCATTTGCTGAGGTTTACGAGGATGTTGACGGTCTGATCCACATCTCCAGAATCTCTACCGAGAGAGTTAACTCCCCTGCTGATGTTCTTTCCGTTGGTCAGGTTGTTAACGTTAAGATCACCGAGATTGATGACGAGAACAGAAAGCTTGCGCTTTCCATCCGCGCAATCGAAGAGGCTGAGAAGAAGGCTGCTGAGGCTGAGGCAAGAGCTGCTGAGAAGGCTGCAAGAGATGCTGAAAGAGCAGAAGAAGAAAAGAGAGCTGCCGAAGAGAGAGCTGACATGGCTCCCTACATCGTAGGTTCTATCTAATTCTTAAGTTTTTAATAGCAAAGCGCGGTATTCGTATTCGGATACCGCGCTTCTCTTCTATAAAAACACGGACAGATTTTTTCTGTCCGTGTTTTTTGCTATATATCAATATTATTTTACTTCAAATGCTGCCATACCATAAGGCTCAATATCAGAATGGAAGCAAACGAAATCGCCTTGAATCTCTGCCTTACAACCAACGGTGCGGATAGTCTTATATGTACGATCAAGACGTATCTTTGGCATAATCACCTCATCATCGCAGGTGTTAAAAAGTGCGATGGAAAGCGAAGTATCATCCCCATCCCTTGCCGCCTGCATATAAAGGTAAGGATGCTTGCAGATTACGGCGGGTAAAGCGCGCCCGCCAAGCCATTCAATTGCACGGATCAGCTGACCTTGGCGATAATAGTTATTAAAGTAGTTGAAGCAATTTTTATCGCTATTATATCCATCTATCAAAAGAACAAAATATTTTTCGCCGCTTTTATTTTCATAGAAATACGATGCCGGCGCATAATCCGGCAAAAACGCGGAATCCACCTTCGCATCTGCCGAAATCTCTGCGCGATGCATAGCAACATCGGCGATGCCGCGAATATTGTCATTCTCCTTTATAAAATGCTCTGCGGAAAAGGAAGTGCGCGTAGAACGAAGATAACCGACGTCAAAACCGCGCTCCGTTAAAATTTTCGCGGCCACGGCATCCAAAATCGCTCCGTTTTTCATATCCTCGCGCTCGATATAACGCGCATTTTCGCCAAAAACAATGGTTGGATATGTATCCGACGGCTCATATACCGTTGGAATTGCATTTTCACTAGCGAGCTTTTGCGCAATACTGTAATACGTATTCAAAGCGGTGGTAGCAATTCCCTGCTCGTAGATCTTAGGAAATTCGTATTTTTCTATCTTGTGCATTGCTTCAAAAACACGAAGTCCTACGTGGCGTTTTTTTGCAAAAATTTCTTTTAGTCCCTCGCGCAGAGGCGCATTTTTCAAATGGCGTTCGGTATATCCCGTTTCGTAACCGAAAGGCTGATTATAATCAAACATATATTTGAGACAACCATCGGTACATCCGGATGCAAGAACCGCGAGATCAAAAATTTCAAGATGTCTTGCGGGAACTGCATATCGAGGTCTCGGATATACGTCTCCCTCTGCAAAAATTTCAATATCCTCATTTTTACACCAAGCCGCCTGCATGCGCGTATGTTCGACAGCATATTGAATGCGCGGACCATGATAAGGCGCGCCGAAGGTGCGAAGATAGGGGCGCGTTTTTCCCGCCAAGGCTTTAGATATCGCAATCATATCCGTTCCATCAAAATCCCATGTGGAATAAACCGAGCAGGCGCTCACACGAATGGCAGGATTTACGGAATCCACCACCTCACGAATCTCATGGCAAAGATCTATCAAGGTTTCGCCCATAAGCTGCATCCAAGCTGTTCGATATTTATTTTCGCCGCCTGTGAAAGCAAGCTCCTCCAATTTTTGATATGGAACTTTCTCCCCGAGACGCTCGCAAAGAATCTTCATATGACGATCGCAACAGCAACCCATATGATATTTTCTTATATTCATGCGAAAATCATCATCAAACATAATGATATCCGGGTGCATCCCTGCCATCAATCGAATCGCCTTCTTGAATCCCTCTCGGAAGCCCGGATCTAACGGACAAAAGCCCTCCTGCGTTATACGGCCATCCGATCCGCGAATACGCGTAAAATCCGCAATATATTCACTTGCCTGACTATGAGCAAGAACACCGCCATGGCCAAAAGCATCCATCCAAACGCCAACCTCAAAGCCCGCATTCTTGAAATAAGAAATGGCGCTTGACATACGCTCGGGATGGCTGTAAAGATAGCAATTTGTTCTGGTGAAAGGTTCTGCAGAAAAAAGAAAAACACGCGCCACGCCGTCTTTTTTTAATTCCGCAACAAATTTAGGCTTTGAATCCTCTGTGAGGAGTCCTATGTTGATAGGAACAGAAATTTTATACATAAAATCTTGCACTTTCTACTTGGTAAAAATCACAAAGCGCGCGCAAGGCTATTGTATTGCACGCGCTTTGATAAGAATGCATTATAATAGATTATTCATCATCCAAACAATTGGTGTGGTTATAGGTTTTGAAAAGCTCGCGCCATACATCCGTGTGTGCTTCGCAATCGAGGTAATGGCCAAAGATATCTTGCTCTTCCTGTGTTGAATTCGGATTGCATGCATGGAAAAGCGCATTGCGATATCCCTCGGCTCTTTCCTCGCAGAATGCACGCCAGCCTTTTATCCATTCTCCGTTTTGAAGCTCCTCGTTTCTCTTATAGAAGCCCGCCATGATCTCCTTCGCATCATCGCTATCTGCCAAGGCAATGTAATCTGCACCGGATCGCATGGGAGTGAATTCGATCTCATTTGCCTTCGTATCATAACGAACGCCGAGAGAGGTAAACCAGCCCTCTTCCTTGGAATTTGCATTCACAAAATGGAAGTTGCCCTGGCCGTAAAGGATATGGCATCCCATAAAATTCTCATAGCAGCCAATGCAATGGCTGTGCTGGCAAATAACAACGTCTGCTCCCGCTTTTGCCATTGCGCGGCAAAGCTTCAAAAGACGAGGCGAAGGATAGCGGCAATATTCTTTTCCGCCGTGATAAATAACGATTACGCGGTCGGCATTTTTCTTCGCCGCACGGATATCATCTATCGTATCGTACTCATCGTAAGGGCGCGCACCCATACGATTTTCGAGAGCATAGGAATACTCGTGCTCGCAAACGGTGATAAAGGCAATCTTTTCGCCATTCTTATTCAGAATATAATCCTTTCGGGAATCCTCGTAATTTTTTCCCCAACCTGTATAATCAATCCCTACACGGTCAAGCGCGGCAAGCGTATCCTTGATACCGGGAACGCCGAGGTCGAAGGTATGGTTATTGGAAAGTCCGCAAAGATCCACACCAACCTCTTTCAAAACATCCGCGGTTTCAAGCGGAACCGCAAGATTGGGACCAAACTTTTTGATTTTGCCTTCAGTTTCCGTTACAGCGCACTCAAGATTGACAAATCTGAAATCCGCATCCTTCATATAGGGAAGCACATTGGTGAAAAGCTTTTCTGTTTCCTTGTTTCTAAAGCCTTCTCTGCAAGAATATGTAGGGGCAACGTCGCCCAAAAGCATCAGTTTCATTTTATTTCTCCTTTGAAATAATTTTTAATATTTATAATACTATTATAATATATTCTGTCGGATTTAGCAATACCTAATCTTATTTTTCTTGTCTTATTTATTTTAAAAGGCTATCCCGTTTTACCGAGATAGCCTCACTTTTATTTTAATCAATCCAGTTCCTTTTTTCCGGTATAAAGCTCATAATAACGGCCGTTCAAGGCAAGGAGCTCCTCGTGCGTTCCGCGCTCAATAATCTCGCCTTTTTCAAGCACCATGATAGCATTGGCGTTACGAACGGTGGAAAGTCGATGCGCAATCACGAAGGTGGTTCTATCCTTCATGAGGCGATCCATTCCCTTTTCGATGTGACGCTCGGTTCTCGTATCAACCGAAGAGGTAGCTTCATCCAAAACGAGGATCGGCGCTTTGGAAAGTGCCGCACGCGCAATATTCAAAAGCTGACGTTGACCTTGTGAAAGATTTGCGCCATCCCCCTCAAGAACTGTGTCGTATCCATTTTCCAGTCGCATAATAAAGCTGTGTGCACTTGCGGTTTTGGCGGCAAGCTCAACCTCTTCATCTGTTGCATCCAAACGACCATAGCGGATATTTTCACGCACAGTTCCCGTAAAGAGGTGCGTGTCCTGTAAAACCATAGCGATGTTTTCACGAAGATGCTCACGCTTATATTCCTTGATCGGCTTACCGTCAATGGTGATCGTTCCCTCTTCAATGTCGTAGAAACGATTCAAAAGATTTGTGATCGTGGTTTTTCCTGCACCGGTCGAGCCAACGAAGGCGATTTTTTGTCCCGGTTTTGCGTAAAGCGAAATGTTTTTTAGAACGGTTTTTTCCGGCACGTAACCAAAGCTTACATCCTTAAGCACAACGTTGCCCTCAATTTTTGCATCGGAAGCATTCTCGGCATCTTCGATTTCGGGAGCTTCATCCATTACCTTAAACACACGTTCCGCGCCCGCAAGCGCCGCAAAAAGAGCGGAAACCTGCATGGAAAGCTGGTTGATCGGCATGGAAAACTGTTTGGAATAGTTTGCAAATGCGGTCAATTCACCGGGAGTGAAGCCCTTAAGGCAGATAAGAATACCGCCGACACCAAGCGTGATCGCATAACAAATCAAGCTGAGGTTATGCATGATCGGGCCGGTAACACCGCCCCAGAACTGCGCTTTTTCCTGCTTATCGCGAAGATCCTCGTTCAGAAGGTTCATTTCCTCGATGCAAGCATCCTCACGGTTAAACACCTTAATAACCTTCTGTCCGCTGATGGTTTCTTCAATGTATCCGTTCACCGCACCGAGCGCCGCCTGCTGTGCGCCGTAATACTTAGCAGAATTTTTACCGATGACACCCGCAGAAAAGATAAGAAGCGGAATGAAAACAACAGTTACAAGCGTTAACCATCCATTGGTGGTAAGCATGAAGATAAAAGTTCCGACAAGGGTGATGACACCGCTGACAATAGAAGTTAAGGAGTTATTCAGCATAACGTCAATATTATCAACGTCATTGGTGAAGCGGCTCATGATTTCGCCCGTGGGATGCGAATCAAAATATCTGACGGGCAAACCTTGGAGCTTCTTAAAGAGATCGTCTCTGATATTCTTGATCGAATTCTGCGAAACAGAGAGCATGAGACGTGCCTGCAAATAACTTCCACCTGCAGAAATCAGATAAACAAATCCCAGAATAATCAAAGCAGCAACAACGTATACGGAAACCTCGGCAACCGTATTACTCATCAGACCGGAAACCAAGCGCGTATCCACGAGCGATTCGATAATGTCATCCGCGATCTGCGCAATGCGGCTGGGCTGAAGATCCGCATTCGGATTTACGGCAAGCGTGATGCGATTAATAATAGGAACAATCAAATATCCGCCGCAAAGGGAGGAAATCGTAGTTAAAATCATACAAGCGAATACCAGAAGAAGTCTCGCCTTGTATTTTCCGACATAAGAAAGAAGGCGCGCAACCGTCTTTTTTATATCCTTTGGCTTTCCTTTTGCTCGTGGACCCGGTCCTCTTCCGGGGCCGCCGCGAAGCGACTGACCATGGGAAACGCTGTTATACTGCGCTCTAAGCTTTTCGAGAGTTCTTGCCATATTACTGCGCCTCCTTTTTTTCCATCTGAGAATAATAAATTTCGCCGTATTCGGCATTATTTTCCAAAAGCTCGTCGTGCGTTCCGATTCCGGTGATTACGCCGTCATTCATAACGATGATCTTATCCGCATCCTTTACAGAGCTGATACGCTGTGCGATAATAATTTTGGTGCATTCAGGCAGATCATTTGCAAGTGCGGAACGAATCTGCGACTCAGTTGCGGTATCCACAGCACTCGTCGAGTCATCCAAAATGAGAATCTTTGGCTTTTTAATCAGCGCACGTGCAATGCAAAGACGCTGCTTCTGACCGCCGGAAAGATTCATGCCTCCCTTTTCAAGGAGCGTTTCATATCCATCCTTGAATGTAGAAACAAACTTATCTGCGGCAGAATGCGAAGCGGCTATGCGGAGCGCTTCATCATCCGCGGACTCATCACCCCAACGAAGGTTTTCGGAAATAGTGCCTGAGAAAAGAAGGTTTTTCTGCAAAACGATACCAATTCCTTCACGCAAGTTATAAAGCGTGTAATCCTTAACGTTTACGCCATCAACAAGAACCTCTCCGCTATCAACGTCATAGAGACGCGGAATCATGGATATAAGCGTTGTTTTGCCGCATCCTGTGGATCCGATGACGCCAACGGTTTCACCGGCCTCAATCGTCAAATTGATATTATTCAAAACCGCTTCTTCGCTATTTTTATAGTAGCGATAGGAAACATCCTTAAATTCAATCTTTCCTGCCTCAATTTTTCTATCGTTATTTGCGGTTTCGCTATCAAAGATATCAATCTTTTCATCCAGCACTTCGCAGATACGCTTGCCGGAAGCCATCGCGCGCGACGTTGTCATAAGCAGGAAGGTTACCATCATAAGAGAAGAAAGAATCTGCGTTGCATACGTAATAAACGCGCTGAGATCACCAACCTGCATACCGCCGATCGCATGCTCGCGCAGAACAATACCATGACCAAACCAAATAATTGCAATCACGGATGCATACATAAAAATATTCATCACAGGACCCATGCAGATCATGACCTTTACGGCACGCATTCCTGTTTCCTTCAAATCTGCATTGTCATGCGCGAACTTTTCTTTTTCATATTCCTCGCGAACGAAGGATTTAACAACTCTGACATTCGTTACGTTTTCGCGCACGGTCGAATTCAGTTTATCTATCTTCTTTTGCAGGATCCCGAATCTCGGGAAGCTGATTTTGATCAGACAGCCGATAACGATCAGCAAAAGAGGAATGCTGACCGCAAGCACCACGGAAAGAGAAGGCTTCAACGAGATCGCCATGATAACACCGCCGATCAGCATTCCGGGAGCGCGAAGCGCCATACGAAGGAGCATATTAACAAAGTTCTGCAGTTGCGTTACATCGTTCGTCATTCTCGTAACGAGAGAGCTTGCCGAAAAACGGTCAATATTCGAGAACGAAAATTTCTGCATTTTGGAATAAACGTCCTTGCGAAGATCCGCCGCAAAATTTACGGATGCTTTTGATCCGTAATACGCCCCCGCAACACCGCCCGCCATCATAAAGAGGACGATCAGGGTCAGCATAACACTGATAAGAATGCTTTTCCCAACGGTCAAGGTTCCTGCCTCGCCGCCATTGATGATCGCCGCCAGCAGAATCGGCATAAACATCTCGCCGATTACCTCCACGATCATCCCCAACGGGCCGAGAATAAAGGACTTGAGATAGGGCGTTATATACTTAAACCATCTTTTCATTATCTTTTATCCTTTCGGTTATTTCTTTTTGGCATCCGGGAAATCCCCAACGTGCCGCTTTATGTTTTCTTGCAACTTTTCGAGACAAGAAATATAGGTCGAAAGCTCCTGCTCCGAAAATCCGTCAAACATAGACATATCAGCCTCGGAAAACAAAAGGCGCGTTCTTTTCACAATAGCTCTCCCCTTCTCCGTGATGCGAATCTCGTTATAACGGTTATCTTTGCCAAGCGTTCGCTCAATATATCCGTCTTGCTCGATTTTTTTCAGCGCTCCCGTTACTGCCGCAGGCGTTATATCCAGATGCTCTGCCAAATCCTTCTGCGCAGGGAGACATTCATGGCGCGCAAGATGCATGAGAATTCTATGCTGTGTTCTATGAATTCCGATTTCCTTTGCACGGGACTCGATCATTGCTCGATGCATATGATCTGTTCGTATCATCATGTCTACGGCGCGCGAAAGCTTTTCACTTCCCGCCTTTGTCATATTTCTCCTCCTATCTTTTACAAATCTCGATAATTAAGCACTTAACTATTATACTCAAAAGATTTAAGAAAGTCAATACTACATTCGATCTTTTACACTTCATACACAATATTTTTGCCGATATCAGCGTATCGATTTAACAAAAGACTTGAAAAGAATAACAATGAGTGTTATAATTAAAGATAGAAACATTGTGGAGGAATAGTATGTTTAATACGACGCTTTGTTACATCGAAAAGGACGAGAAATATCTAATGCTCCATCGCGTGAAAAAAAAGAACGACATGAATCACGATAAATGGATCGGCATCGGAGGCAAGCTTGAGGAAGGTGAATCTCCTTTTGACTGTGCGCGCAGAGAAATTCTGGAAGAAACAGGGCTCCATGCCGATGCACTTTCGTACCGCGGCATCGTTACCTTTGTTTCGGATGAATTCGGGACGGAATATATGCATCTTTTTCACACAAAGCAATTCAGTGGCGAGATACGCAAAGATTGCGACGAAGGAAATCTTGAATGGATCGAAAAAGAAAAGTTGATATCGCTCCCCATATGGGAGGGTGATAAAATTTTCCTTGCTCTGCTAGATCAAAACGTACCGTTTTTCTCTCTTAAACTTTGCTACAAGGGAGATTCTCTAATTTCTCATACGTTGGAGTACGCCAAAAATGCGTGAATACAAGGTTATTTATTCCCGGCGAAGAACTATCGCAATCACCTTTGACAAGGAAGGCTCGCTTCTTTTGCGTGCTCCGATCGGAACAAAGAAAAAGAGACTCGAATCTATCATTCAAGATCACGCCGCATGGATCGATAAACACCAAGCGCGTGCAATACAAAAGGCAGCAGTCGAAGAAAATCTAACACCGGAATCTATTTTAGCATTAAAACAAGCAGCAAAAAAACAATTGATTCCACTTACGGAGTTTTACGCAAAACGGCTTGGGGTTTCATACGGCAAAATAACCATTACAAGCGCAAAAACGCGCTTTGGCTCTTGCTCCTCGGGTGGTAACATCGCATACTCCTATCGTTTGATGCTATTTCCGAGCGAAGCGCAAGAATACGTCGTGGTTCATGAACTCTGCCACCGCATTCACATGAATCACTCATCTGCATTCTACAAAACGCTGGAAAGTATTCTTCCGGATTACAAAGAACGCAGAAAACTACTAAAACATATACAGAAGGATTAAATAAGTAAAGCGCCCTTGGACATCCAAGGGCGCTTTCGAATTTCTTATCAATCAAACGAGAAGTGCGCGGGCATACCGTTCTTATAAACGATCGGCAATTCTCCAACAATCAGCGGAGCGAGGTAATCCAAGCAAGCCTGAGTTACGCCGTTATGCGCCTCGTTGATATACTCAAGCGGAACGGATCTAACCGCATTGGCGATGGAGAGAACATCCAGCGCCTCAAAATAGATCTCGTACTCGGCGCTCTCATATCTCTTCATGCAAACCATCGTTCCTGCACTACCGCGAACAGCAAAGTTAACAGCGGCCTCACCCGTCATTACAGACTCCTTAATATCGGTGAGCGATGCAATGTGAGATGCGCATCTCTGTGGCAGATTCAACTCAATAGAGCGCACCTTGCATCCGATTGCTTCTTTAACGATGGATTCCAACACACGACCCGCACCGGTGAGCTGAACGTGACCAAAATTATCCTTCTTGCCGGATGCGCTGATATAATTACCTTCCGCATCACGAATACCCTCGGAAACAGCAATAACAACATTAGGATGGCGCTTGAGAGCCTCTCTGACATCATCAAGGAAAGCCTCTACAGAGAAAGCAACCTCCGGCAGATAGATATAATCCACCTGCTGACCGTTCAAAGAAGGCAGTGCTGCCGAAGTGGTCAGCCAGCCGGCATCACGTCCCATAACCTCAACGATCGTTACGGCAGGAATACGGTAAACCGCGGTGTCGCAAAGAATTTCGGAAATCGTTGTTGCAACGAACTTTGCGGCAGAGCCGAATCCGGGAGTGTGATCCGTTGCGGCAAGGTCATTATCAATTGTTTTCGGAACACCAACTGCGCGCAAATCATAATTAACCATCTTAGAATACACGGTAAGCTTCGCTACAGTGTCCATCGAATCGTTTCCGCCGATGTAGAAGAAATAGCGAATATCGTATTTTTTGAAGAGAGAAAAAATCTTCTCAAAGGTCTCATTGCCAAGCTCGGGTGCAGGAAGCTTTTTACGGCAAGAACCAAGTGCTGCAGAGGGCGTTGCCTCCAGGAGAGAAAGATCCTTCAGATCAGCAAAAGCCGCATCCAAATCGATGAGGCGATCCTCCAAAAAACCTTCAATACCGTTACGCATACCGTAGATCTTTTCTACGTATCCATCTGCCAATGCCTTCTTTGCGCCACGAATTACACCGCTAAGGGTAGCATTAATGGCGGCGGTGGGACCACCGGACTGTCCGACAATTACATTTCCCTTCATTTTTATCTCCTTAAGAAATTTCGTTATGCATCTATTATACAATAGTTTTTAAAAAAAGTCAATCGGATTTTAATTACTTTAGTCGCGAAAAATCAAGATGTGCCAAAGCCTCGGTTATATATGAGGAAATATCGTACCCATAATCGAGATAATACGCATGCTCCCATAAATCGATTGCAAGAACGGCACGCGAAAGCTCTCTTTCGGATGATCCAAATCCAACGTAGGGATGGCGTGCACACGGATATATGTAAATGAATCCGTATCGCATACTTTTCGCATATTCTGAAAGGAGAAAGCAAAAGCGATTTTCCGATTGATACCCTTCCTTTATGCGCGGACAAGGCGTATGTTCACGATGAAATGACGAAAAATACAATTCATGCGCGCGTATTTCGTTTTCAACCAATTCTTTTTCCTTGCGTGTGTGGCACATTGCCTTTTTCATCCCCAGTGCAACAAGATGCTCCTTATGCATTCTCAGAGCCTCTGCTGATATAAAGCATTCGATTCCCATATAATCCTCCATGAAAAAAGCCCTTTATCAAAGACTATGACAAAGAGCTTTTATGGGTTCATCGAATCAATTCTTTTTCCGCAAAGGTATATTCAGAGCCACAGAAACGGCAAACCGCCGTTAATTCTCTCGGTTTTCCTTCCGCTTCCTGCTCGTCAAGCATTCCGAGAATTTCACTCTTGGCAAGCGAACAGATCTTTTTCTTCATTCGCTCAGCGGAGCAATCACAACGATACGCCACCTCCAAGGTATCAAAAGGATCGAACGGAATATCCTTCAAGGCCAGTTCTGCGATATCCTGATTGGAAAGCCCCTTTTCAAACAAAGCGGAAATATGTGAAAGCGCATCGGCGTTCCGCTCAAGAAGCGTCACTGTTTCATCATCCGGGAAAGGGAGCAGCTGGATCAGAACGCCGCCGGCCGCAAGGCAAGAGCCATCCTTATCTACGGTGACACCGAGAGAAAGCAAGGTTGGAACCTGCTCACTCTTTGCAAAATATGTGGCAATATCCTCAGCAATCTCGCCCGAAACAAGCTCGATGGTACCGATCTGCGGCTCGATGTTGCCAACCGATTTTACGAAGGAGATTGTGCCCTCGCCTACTGCCGTACAAGTCGGATCGTAGCCATG
>JAZQWS010000398.1:0-6144 GCA_045632465.1 Eubacteriales bacterium | reverse complement strand
CAAGAAGATGGAGGTCTGTGGCAAGATGCTTCCGCTCTATTACCATGAGTGGACGCCCGATATGTCTAAGCCCTGGCCCGCAGAGGCTTTGGACTGCACGATGAAGGATCGAACGAAGAGCTTTTCTCTCGTGAATCCCGCCATCAAGCTTTGGAACTGGTATTATTCCGGTAACGAGGAGATCCGCGATCCCTTCCTTGTCGATGGGCGCTATGCTGTGTACGGCAATTATTCCGCTCTCGCAACGCTTGGATGGAAGGAGCGCGTTGCGGCAGGCATCCGCGGCTTCTCGATTTCCAACTGGCTGGAAAGCACCCGCTCGGAAACGATGCGCTGGGGCTCTATGGCCGATGCGGGCTTTGCCGCGATCCAGGCATTTGATCCGAATTTTGACGATGCGGATTTTGAAAAGAATCTCTTCTTCCTCGCCGATAGCCTCTATTGGTTCTATCGGAAGGATGTCCTCGCCGCGCCGCATGCACAGATTACGCATACCTTCACGGGCGCTGCCTTCACCAACGAGGATGCCGAGCCGCTCCCCGAGCGCACCCTCCTCGGTTATTACCGCGTGTTTTATGAAAACGGCGAATGTGAGAAAATTCCCGTGCATACCGATTATAACGTCGGCCCGAATGCACCCGTGCTCGACCGAGAGGAGAATCCCTCCTGCTACAATATGGCCAAGCGCATCGATAAGCACCTTTGGCGCACCTTCTCGGCCGCCAATCCCGTGAAAGCGGAAAACGGCGAAATGTTCTATGAGATCGCCATTCCCCTGAAGAGCGCCGTTAAGGAGATCGTCTATGAGCCGATCACCCGTGCTCGCGCCGTAAAGATTGAATCCATTGAAATCAAAGCATAACAATCCAATTCAGACCGAGAGCGCAATGCCTTGCGCTCTCGTCTTTTTTTATGCTGAAATGCGGAAGCACGGTTATAGGCAAACCGCACAAAAAGCTTTGATATATCTCACAAAATCGCACTTTCTCTATTTACAAAATCGCGCGCGTGTGCTATATTAAATCAAAGACTTTAAATAAAAAATGTTTCTTAAATAAAAGGAGATTTTCTCATGTCGAACATTCCCGAAAATATTGGTGCAAAAATCATGTCGGACGTCCGCGCCCGCTTCAAGAAGGGCGAGCATCCCCGTTTGATTTTAACGGAAAAAGATTTTTCTCGCCTTCGTGAAAAGCGCGAGGTCGGTGATTATAAGCTCATTATTGATAACGTGATTCGCAAGGCGGACCGCTATTTGGAAATGCCTCTTTGCGAATATAAAATTCCGGACGGTATCCGGCTTCTCGGTATGTCGCACAGAGTCGAGAGCGGCGCAAAGCATCTCGCGATGGCCTATCGTCTCACGGGCGAGAAAAAATATGCCGATCGCGCGATCGCGGAGATCAAGGCGGCCTGTGAATTCCCGGATTTCCATCCCAATCATTTCCTGGATTGCGCCGTTCTTTGCAATGCCTTTGCGCACGCGTACGACTGGCTTTATGATTGCCTTGATGAGGAGACCAAGACTCTTATGCGCCACACTCTTTTTGAAAAGGGATTTAAGCGCGTGATGGAGGAGTATAACAATGAGCCGGAGCACAAGGATTGCATCGAATCCTATCGTGGCTACCGTTGGTATCAGGATAAGCCCGGTGATAACTGGAAGTTCATCTGCAACGGCTCGCTGGCACTTGCCGTCCTCGCCATTTTTGATGACGAAGAGTGCGATATGTATGAGCCGATCCTCACCTGCGGATTTGAGGATTCCTATCTTGCCGTCAGAGATTTCTATCATCCCGTAGACGGCTCGTATTCCGAAGGACTTGGCTATTGGTCGTACGGAACGACGTATCTTTCTCAGCACGTCGGCGCGCTCCTTTCCTGCGCGGGAACGGATTACGGCATGACCGATTGGGTAGGCTTGAGAAAATCGCCTTATGCCGCGCTCTCGCTTTCCTCCCCCAATCTCATTGCCTTCAACTTCGGCGATGCGGGTGCGGCGGGCATCGATACCTCGCTTTTCCCCTGGTATCAGAAGATGTTCGGCGATAAGGGGCTCTCGGAGCTTCGTAATGAAAAGATCCGCGATTTCAGCATCAAGAGCGCAAATGCATGGTATGAGCCGAGTGTTGAAACTCTTGGCGCGGGTGGAATTTCCGATCTGCTCTGGTACGAGGAGAGGGCGGTTGAGCCGCTTTCCGAAATGCCGCTTTCCTTCGGCGGTGTTGGATGTGACAATGCTTCCTTCCGCACGGATGCTTCGAAAAATGCCTTCTATGCCGCGCTTCATCTTGCAAAGAACAATGCGTACCACGGTCACATGGATATGGGAACCTTTGTGATGAACATTGGCGATAAGCGTTTTTTTGTGGATCTTGGCTCGGATAACTATAATCTTAAGCCCTACCGCGATGCCTACCGCTTCCGCGCGGAGGGACACAACACGATCGTGTTCAACCCCGAAACGGGCAAGGACAACGAATGGAATGCGCCTTGCACAACCGCGCGCTTTGCGGACGGCGAAGAGAGCTTTGCCATCGGCGATATGTCTGCCGCAACGCCCGGCAAAACCGTGGTGCGCGGTATGAAGATGCTCCGCGCGGACGGAAGTGTCATCCTGCAGGATGAGATCGAATGCACCGCGGAGGACACGGTGCGTTGGTCGGCGCACACCCCTGCCTCCATTCGCCTCTATGAGAGCGGAAAGGCCGCCGTTCTGGATATCGGCGGAACGAAGATGTACGTTGCGCTTTTGACGGACGGATGCTTCGGCGTTCGTGCCGCCGCGCCGGATGAATATTCGCCCATCCCCGCGCCCGCGCCCGGTGCTTCCAGAGAAGAGCCTCAGCCGCAGGCCGTAAATAACGGCATTCAGAAGCTTGAAGTTCATCTCAAGGGCGAGGAAGGCCATCGAATCGCCGTTTGGTTTAAGCCTTTGGCTGAAGGCGAAGCGCTTCCTGCGGAGAAGCCTATCGTAAAGCCCTTGGCCGTTTGGTAAAAACCGCAACTTTTACAAAGGAGAAAAAATCATGGAAAATAAAGAATTGAGCATTGGTGCAAAAATTTTGGAAGCAACGCGTTCCCGTTATAAGAAGGGCGAGCATCCCCGTTTGATGCTTACCGCCGCAGATTTTGAAAGATTCAAGAAAAACCGCGAGGTTGGCGATTATAAGATCATGATCGATAGCGTGATCAAAAATGCCGATACCTTCCTTGATGAGCCTCTTTGTGAATACCTTATTCCCGACGGCATCCGTCTGCTTGGTATGTCGCACAAGGTAGAAAACAGAACGAAGCACTTGGCAATGGCTTACCGCATCACGGGCGAGCAGAAGTATGCCGACCGCGCGATCGCCGAGATCAAGGCGGCCTGCGCATTCCCGGATTTCCATCCCAACCATTTCCTGGATTGTGCCGTTATGTGCAATGCCTTTGCCCACGTTTACGACTGGCTTTACGATTGCCTCGATGAGGAAACCAAAACCCTCATGCGCCACACTCTCTTTGAAAAGGGATTTGAGCGCATCATGGAGGAATATAACAACGAGCCCGAGCACAAGAAGTGCATCGAGTCCTATCGCGGCTATCGCTGGTATCAGGATAAGCCCGGTGATAACTGGAAGTTTATCTGCAACGGCTCTATGTCCCTCGCCGTTCTCGCTATCTTTGATGACGAGGAGTGTGATATGTATGAGCCCATCCTCTCCTGCGGCTTTGAGGATTCCTATCTCGCTGTTCGTGATTTCTATCATCCCGTGGATGGATCGTATTCCGAGGGCCTTAGCTATTGGTCGTACGGAACGAGCTATCTTTCTCAGCACGTGGCCGCGCTTCTGACCGCCGCAGGCCAAGATTACGGTATGACCGATTGGATCGGTTTGAAAAAATCCCCCTATGCCGCCCTCTCTCTTGCTTCTCCCAACCTTGTTGCCTTCAACTTCGGCGATGCGGGTGCGGCAAAGATCAACACAACGCTTCTGCCTTGGTATCAGAAGATTTTCGGTGACAAGGGACTTGCCGAGGTGCGCAATAAGGAGATCCGCGAGGGCGCAGGCGGCGTTTCCGACCTTTATTGGTATGTGGATCGCGAGGTAGAGCAGCTTGGCGAAATGCCGCTTTCCTTTGGCGGTGTCGGCTGCGATAACGCAACCTTCCGCACGGACGTTTCGGAAAACGCCTTCTATGCCGCCATTCACCTTGCGAAGAACAATGCGTACCACGGTCATATGGACATGGGAACTTTCGTGATGAATATCGGTGATAAGCGCTTCTTTATGGATCTCGGAAGCGATAATTACAACCTCAAGCCCTACCGTGATGCTTACCGCTTCCGCGCAGAGGGACACAATTCGATCGTGTTCAATCCCGAAACGGGCAAGGATAACGAATGGAATGCAGCCTGCACAACGGTGCGTTTCTCGGATGGAGAAGAGAGCTTCGCCATCGGTGATATGTCTGCCGCAACGCCCGGAAAAACCGTTGTGCGCGGTATGAAGATGCTCCGTGAGAGCGGAAGCGTGATCCTGCAGGACGAGATCGAGTGCCTCGCAGAGGATACGCTTCGTTGGTCGGCGCACACGCCCGCATCCATCCGCCTCTATGAGAGCGGAAAGGCCGCCGTCCTCGATATCGGCGGCACGAAGATGTACGTGGCCCTCCTTGCAGACGGCGTGTTTAACGTTCGCGCCGCCGCTCCGGATGCAAATTCTCCTATCCCCGGCCCCGCTCCCTCCGCGGGCTGTGCCGATCCCAAGCCCCAGGCAACCAACGAGGGAATTCAGAAGCTCGAGGTTCATCTCAAGGGCAAGGAAGGTCACCGCATCGCGGTTTGGTTTAAGCCTCTCGCCGAGGGAGAAGCAAATCCCACGGAAAAGCCTGCCGTAAAACCGCTTTCGATCTGGTAAAGAAAGGAAAAAACTATGCAATCGATTGGAAATAAAATTCTCGCCGCGGTAAAGGAAAAGCATCCGAACCGCCATCATCCTCGTATCATGATGACCGAGGCGGATTTTGCCCGTCTGCGCGAAAATAAAGACAAAGGGCTGACGAAGAATCTCGTTGCCAAGGTAATGGAAAAGGCAGATTCCTTCTTGGATCAGCCGCCCCGCGTTTATGAGATCCCGGACGGTGTGCGTCTTCTGCACACCTCCCGCGCGATCCAGTGGCGCCTCTTCTTCCTCTGCTTTGCTTATCACGTCACGGGGGAAGAGAAGTATGCCGCCCGTGCTGTGGTGGAAATTAAGGCGGCCGCCGCCTTCCCCGATTGGCATCCTCGCCATTTCCTCGATTGCGCCGAGCTTTGCCTTGCTTTCGCCTTTTCGTACGATTGGCTCTATGACTATCTCTCCGAGGATATCAAGGCCGAAATGCGCACCTGCCTGATCGAAAAGGGCTTCAAGCGCGTGATGGAAGAGTATAATAATGAGCCGGAGCATAAGGATTGCCTCGAGCCACAGCGCGGCTATCGCTGGTATCAGGATAAGCCGGGCGATAACTGGAAAATGGTTTGCAACGGCTCTCTTTCGCTTGCCGTGCTTTCTATCTTCGACGAGATCGATTGCGATCTTTGCGAGCCGATCTTGACGCACGCCTTTGAGGATACCTACGAGGCCGTTCGCACCTTCTATGCCGAAGCAGACGGCACGTATTCCGAGGGCGTTGGTTATTGGGAATATGCAACCGTGTTCCTCGGCTATTATTCCAAAGGACTTTTTACCGCCGCAGGCTCGGATTTCGGGCTGACGGATTGGGACGGCGTTCGCCGCTCCCCTTATTTCATTCTCTCTATGTCCTCGCCTGATAAGATCGCCTTCAACTTCGGCGATGCGGGCGCGGGAAGCATCACCTGCCCTGTCTTCGGCTGGTGTGCGGAGAGATTTTGTGATCCCGCGCTTTATAGCGTGCGCCGCACCGATATCGAAAACGGAAATATTGATTTTGACGATATCCTCTTCTTCCGTGACGAAGCGCCCGTGCCGCTCTCCGCATTGCCGCTTGCCTTCGGCTCTGTCTCGGCGGATAACGCCACCTTCCGCACGGACGTTGCGGACGATGCCTTCTATGCCGCCATCCACCTTGCGCCCAATCAAGCCTACCACGGTCACCACGATATGGGAACGTTTGTGATGAATATCGGTGATAAGC
>JAZQWS010000397.1:0-14682 GCA_045632465.1 Eubacteriales bacterium | reverse complement strand
CCCATCGCTTGCGAGAAGGGTCTTCGCTTCGCTATCCGTGAGGGTGGCCGTACCGTTGGTTCGGGCGTTGTAGCTGAGATCAACGAGTAATTTTATCTGATCTTCAGATAAACTACCCAATATAAAGTGGCTGCCTCGATTTTGAGGCAGCCACTTAAAATAATACAATTGAATCGGATTTCTTTGAGGCGTGGTGCAATTCCATACCGGCAGTGATAGTCTGCGAGAGGGCAAGCCCCTCATGAGGAAGTGAAATTCTTCCACCGACGGTATAGTCCGGATGAAAAAGAAATATCATTTTTTGAAGAATTGCTAATGTTGCCCGAGGAATCTCCTCGGTTTTTTTGTTTTGAAAATAACTCGAAAGCGCAGAAATATGTAAATATTTATTGTCAAAACGATTGGATATTGGTATATTTTTGCAAGAGAAAACATATATAAACCGCGAAGCTGACAAGGCGGATGCGGGCTTGGTTTTTTTGCCACATGGTTGGCGAAAGGGACTTTTATGGAACGCAACAAGAAAAAAATTGAAACTAAAGCGGTAGTGGGCATGGCTATGTTTGCCGCGCTGGCATTCGTGCTTTCGCAGGTGATCCGCTTTCCGGTCATGTTCCTCACCTTTGATGTGAAGGATGCGATCATTTGCACCTCTGCATTTATCTATGGGCCGATCGCCGCGCCGATCGTTTCGCTGATGGCCGCGTTCCTTGAGCTGATCACAAATATCAGCGGCACGGGAATTTACGGTTTTTTGATGAATTTCCTTTCCTCTGCGGCGCTTTCATCGGCGGCCTCGCTCATTTATTATAAGTGGCGCACGTTGAATGGCGCGATCGTCAGCCTCATGGTTGCCGTTGCCTGCATGGTTGCCGTGATGATGGGCGCAAATGTTTTGATCACGCCGTATTATATGACGGGCGGCTCGGTGAAGGCCGTAGTTCAGCTCATCCCCTCGGTGCTTCTGCCCTTCAACCTTGCGAAGGGGCTCTTGAATGCGGCGATCACGCTTCTTATTTATAAGCCCGTGAAAATGGCGATGAAGCGCGCGGGACTGATCAAGAAAAAAACGAGCGCCGATAAGGCCTCGTCTGCGGAGGAATTTCGCTTCACGAAATCCACGGGGATTATCATTGCCGTGGCAGGCGCGATGATAACCGCCGCAGTCATCCTCTTTTACATCCTTTTGAGATAAACGAAAATCCCGATCCTCTCTCCTTTTGGGAGCACGAGTGATCGGGAATTTTTTATTTAATTTTTTGTTTGCGCCTTTTTCATTGCCCCTCGCACCTGCTCAGCCGTGAGCGCGCGCGGAGGAAGATTCAAGGATGCGGCAAGCGCTGCGGCCGCACCCGCCGCCTCGCCAATCCCCATGCAGATCGGCATTGCGCGAAAATTGGAGTGCGCCATGTGCGTTCCGCTGATGTTTCTTCCGCTGAGAAGCAACGCGTCAATTTTCTCGGGAACGAGACATCCATAGGGGATAGTGTAACCTTTTGTTTGTTTAAATTCATGTTGACATCCGGTTTTATCGAGTCCCGCACCGCTGATGTTGTGCACATCGAAATTGAAGTGTGCACCGAAAACAACGGCGTCTTCGTGTTGCCTTGCCTCCCTGCAATCTGCCGCCGTCAAGGTTTTCAGCCCCTTGAAATGCCGTGTTTCGCGAATGCCGATCAGTGAGCCGGCACCAATGATATAGCAATTTTCATAGCCGGGCGCATATTCGCGAAGGAAGTCAACGATGCGGGGCATCTGCTTGCGGCAGGTGATTTCCGCGCGCGTCAGATCCTCGGCGCACGTACCATCAATGTCGGTCACGTTCGTCATATTCACGGTCACAATGCCGGGGAGCGTGGAGGGGTAGAGAAGCACATGACCAGCGGGATGCGGCAGAAGCTCTGCGGCAAGCGCCTGCAATTCGCCCTTCTCGGTGGGAACGCGAGTTTCAAATGAGCCGGGAAAAACGGCGCGCTCCGTGTCCACGCCTCCAAGCTTGAACATGAGTGTTGCCGGCTGCATCTTTCCGTCGTCTTCTCTTCCTTTGATGTATTCCGCGCCGCTTTTGAAGGCGAGATCACCGTCACCGCTAGCGTCCACGAAGCATTTTGCGCGGAAAAGCGAAAATCCGTCCTTGCTATGGCAAACGATGCCCTTCACGGTGTTTCCCTCCATGATTGCTTCGCAGAAGGTGGTGTAGAGCAAAATTTCAACCTTCGCCTCTTCCAACATTTCGATATAGGTCAGTGTTAAGAGCTCGGGATCGATCCACTTCTTTTCTTTGCGTTTAAAGCGATTTTTTTCGTCTGCGCGATTCAGAACCTCCTCGTAGATCGCATTGCCGACTGTGCCGGTAAAATGGCTCATCATGCCTGCCGTGGAGATTCCGCCAACACGGCCGCAGCTTTCGATGATCAGCACTCTCGCGCCGAGCCGCCCTGCTGTTATGGCGGCGGCAATGCCCGCAGGCCCTGAGCCGATAACGATCACATCGTAAATCTTTTCGTTTTTTATATCAAGTTCGTATTTCATATTGCAATCTCCTTTGCTTTGTGCTATAATTGTAGCACGAATATATAGAATCATCCTTTGAAAATGTGTCTAAAAACTATAAAAATGTGCAAAGGAATCCGTATGTGCGACGTTCAGAGCATTAAAAATTACATTTTGTATCTCAAAAATACTTGTGGCCTTTCGATCACGCTCCATCCGATAAAGAAGGAAAATCTTATTCACCCGAGCGAGCTTTTGCTTTTCAATATTCACGATAATTCCTATTGCGTGTACGTGAAAACGAACGCGGCGGCGCACGCGCATTGCGTTTCCAGACAATGCCGTATTTTGGATCGGTGCGCCGAAGGGGGATACTGCGGCACGTGCTTTGCGGGGGTGCGGGAATATGTGTATCCCATCCGGCGCGAGGGTGAGGCGATCGGTTTCGTTTCGGTCAGCGGCTATCGGTGCGAGCATCCGGAGAGCTATATCGAGAAAACGGCGGCGCGTTTTTCCATGTCGGCTGAAAGCCTGCGCGCGGTATATGGTTCTCTGAAGCCCGAAATGCCGCCCAAGGATTTTGTGGATACGCTGATCCATCCGCTCCTTTCTATGCTTTCGCTCGCTTATCTTGAAAACAAGGATAGCGAAAAGAGCGAAACGCTGATGGAGGCGGTTGTGGCCTATATTCGCCGCTATCATAAGCAAAACATCACGATGGAATCGCTTTGTGCGCACTTTTCCTGCAGTCGATCCAAGATCAGTCATGCCTTTAAGTCTCAGCTTGGTGTTGGCTTTCGCGAGTATCTGACGGAGCTTCGCCTCGCAGATGCCGCAGGGCTTCTTTGTTATTCGGATCTTTCGATCACGGAGATTGCCTATTCGGTTGGCTTTTGTGACTCAAATTATTTCTCGGGGGTTTTTAAGAGTCGCTTCGGTCTTTCGCCAACGGAATATCGGAGAGTGAATAAGAAAATGCGCTGATTGCACGTTTTCAAAGATATTTTTCTGAAAAACAAAGGTTTTTTCAAGAAAGATGTGTTAGAATATTTTTATAAATCATGAAAGGCGGTGTTTTTTAAGTGATTATCCATCAGAATTTTCTCGGCGGTAATATCTTGGTAAAAGGGCGCGATGGCAATCATATTTTCCTCGAAAACGAGCTTCGTGACACAGAGGGGGATTGGTTTTATTGGGCCTTTTGCGTGGAGAATGCGGAGGCAGGGACCTTCGTTTTTGAAATGCAGAAGCATCGCGTTGGCTACTATGGCCCTGCCGTCAGCGCCGATCTTCGCACGTGGCATTGGCTCGGCGCACGGGATGGAGATTCCTTCACATACACCTTTGAGGGCGGCGAAACGCTGTATTTTGCGCATCATATGCTCTATCATCCGAGCCGCTTTGAAGAATTTGCAAAGGCGCGCGCGCTTACGATCGGAGAGCTTTGCAAGAGCCGCAAGGGCAGATCCGTGCCTTTTGTTCAGCTGGGGGAGGGAAGCCTTTCCATTCTCTTAACGGCGCGGCATCACGCTTGCGAATCCACGGGAGATTACGTTCTGGAGGGCGTTCTTTTGGAGCTTTGCGAGTGCCCGATCGAGAATGCGCGTATTCTTGCCATTCCCTTTGTGGACTATGATGGTGTTGTCGATGGTGATCAGGGAAAGAGCCGCCGTCCCCACGATCATAACCGTGATTACACAGATGCGCCGATCTATCCCGAGGTGGCGGCCATTCTGGCTTATGCAGAGAAAAATGGATGCAATTATGCCTTTGATTTCCATTCGCCTTGGCATCTTGGCGGCGAAAACGACTGGATCTTCGCCGTGCGGAATATGCTGGAAAAGACAGAGAAAAACGATCGCTTTTCCGCACTTTTGGAATCGGAGATAACAGAGGATTCCATGTGCTATCTGGCCGCAAACGATCATCCACCCTGCACGGGCTGGAATCAGCCCGGCCCGAATTTTTCCCGAACAATGAATCTTCGACCCGAATGCGATTTGGCCTTTACATTGGAGAGCGCGTATTTCGGAAAGGCGGATAATATTGTTTCCGCCGAGCGCCTTGTAGCGCTCGGAAGATGCTTTGCAAGAGCGATGAAGAAATATATAAAAAGAAACGACCTGCACTAACAGGTCGTTTCTTCTATTTTTGTAAATAAAAGTTATCAAATCGAAGCCGCCGTGAGCTTGATCAGCAGATCCATATCGTCCGGCTGCACCTTGGCCTCGTGTGCCGCTTTGTTACGAACCTCCGCGCCGCATTTGTCACAGCGGTGGTAGATGATATAGCCGCGGCGTCTGTCGGGATCGACGTGGTAGGGGCGTAAGATTCCGCCGCAGGCGTTGGCACGGTCGCCCGGCAGGATGTCCACGTGCAGGGAGCAAAGGCAGAAGGGGCAATGGTTGCGTGAGGTATAGCCCAAGGGCAAAACCTCCTTGCCGCAATTTTTGCAGATGAAGCCTTCGTCGTTTTTCTGAAATCTTTTGGTTTCCATACGTGTCTCCTTTATTTGCCAACGCAGAAGCGCGCAAAAATATCTCCAACGATCGCCTCCGAAACGCTCTTGCCGCAAAGCTCTCCGAGTGCGGCGATGGCGCGCTCGATATCCGAGGCGGCTGCATCGGTGGGAAGTCCCATGCGATAGGCATCAAGCGCGAGCGAAAGATGCTCCCGCGCCATGAGCAGTCCCGCGTGCTGTCTTGCAGAGGAAACGATGGCGTCCTCTCCGATGGTGAGAGCGCCGCTCGTGAAGAGCGATTCCACCAAAGCGCGTAGCGGAGCAAGATCGTCGCATTTTGCCGAAAGTGAAAGCACGTGCGAGGTGCGGCTCTCGATCATCGCGCGGTCAAATGCCGCGGGAAGGTCGGTTTTGTTAAGAATGGCAATGGTGGTGGCGGGAAGGGAAGAAAGTGCTTCAAGAAGCGCCTCGTCCTCCTCTGAAAGCGGACGGGAGGTATCGAAAACGGCCAGAATCAGCTCGGCCTCCTCCATGCGCTTTCTTGTTTTTTCAACACCGATGCGCTCCACAACGTCGCCGGTTTCACGGATACCCGCCGTGTCGGAAAGTCTTAAAAGCACCTGCCCGAGCGGCACGGTGCGCTCAAGGATATCGCGCGTTGTTCCCGCGATGTCGGTTACGATGGCGGCTTCTTCGCCGACGAGAAGGTTATAGAGCGTGCTTTTTCCAACGTTGGGCTTGCCGCAGATCACGGTGGCGATTCCTTCGTTTACGGCGCGTCCCGTGCGGTAGGTTGCGATCAGCGCATCCAGCCTTGCGAGAAGCGATTCGATGAGCGCCACGCTCTCCGCATCCGAAAATTCGCCGAGATCCTCGTCCGGATAATCGATGCGCGCAAAAAGCGAGCCCATCAAGGAAACGGAGTCCTCGCGGATGCCGTCCATCGCGGCAGAAAGCTTATCACGCGATTTTGCGGATGCAAGCTTCACGGCGGCCGCAGAGCTTGCCTCCAGGAGGTTGCCGATGGCCTCCGCATCGGTCAGCGAAAGCTTGCCGTTTAGGAATGCGCGGCGTGTGAATTCGCCCGGAGCGGCGGCCTCAGCGCCTGCCGAAAAGGCCGCGCCAAGCACCATTTTCGTGATCAGAAATCCGCCGTGACAGCTGATCTCAACGGTATCCTCGCCCGTGTAAGAATTTGGAGCAGGGAAGCGGGTCATGAGCCCATCGTCGATCGGCTCGCCCTCAAGAAGAATGTCGCCGTATATCTGCGCGCGCGCGGGCGCGACGGATGCGGGCTTTTTATTTTTCGGAACAAAAATCTTATCCGCGATCGCAAAGGCTTCTGTGCCGCTGATGCGGATAACGGCAACCCCACCCTTGCCGGGTGGGGTTGCGATTGCGGCGATCGTAGAATAGCTCGCCATCTTATGCATCAAGATCCTCGGGAGCGGCCTCGTCCTCTTCCTTGTCGGAGGTGGGGCAGAGGTCTGCATTCTCGCAGGTGTCGCAGGTGTCGCAAAGCTCGGTGGTCTCGTGCAGAGCAATTGCATCTGCGCAGGCAACGGTCTCGCCGTCATCCAGCTCCATGTTGGAAAGGGAGTTCACGTCCGTGCCCTTCTCCTCAGCGATGCCTGCAATAGCCTCGGCATTCTCTTCTTCCTTGTCGAAGAGATCCTTGGGCTTCTTGTCAGTCAGGTAAATAACGATCTTGCGGTTGTTGTCAGAGCCGATCGAGTTGGTGGAAACGCCCTCGATGTTCTGCACCTCAGAGTGGATAATTCTTCTCTCGTAAGCGCTCATGGGCTCAAGCATAACGCTTCTGTTGTTGCGAAGCGCCTTTGCCGCCATTCTTCTTGCGAGTGCGCGAAGGGTTTCCTCTCTCTTTGCGCGGTAGCCCTCGATATCGATGGTAACGCGGCTCTTGTCCTTCTCGCCCTTTGCGTTCTTCTGTGCGCTTGCAAGGTTTGCAAGATACTGAAGTGCATCCAGCGTGTCGCCGTGGTGGCCGATCAGTGCGGAAGCCTCCTCGCCGATGATGTTCACGCGGCGGGTTCCGTCCTCGCAGGAATAAAGCTCGATTGCGGCGTTCAGACCAAGGTTTTCGATCAAGGTCTTGATGAATTCATAAGACATGTCCTCGCCGGCCTCAACGGTGCGGGGCGTGAGCTTCAGCTCGGTCTCGGGAATAACAACGCTTCTGGGCTTGCTTTCCTTTTCCTTCTTAGGTGCATGACTTTGCTTTGCGGGAGCGGCGGGCTTGTCCTTCTTCTCGGATTTTTGCTGTGCGGGCTTCTCATTGTTCTTGGGCGCGTTGTTTTTCGGGCCGCGATCGCGGTTTCTCTCGGGGCGGGGCTTTCTCTCTGCCTTTTCGGGCATCTCAATGAAAGCTCTTACCTGTGCGGGCTTAACGCCGATGATACCGAAGATTCCCTTGCTTCCGGCGTGGATAATTTCAAACTGTACGTCGTCCAGCTCGCCTGCACCGAGCAGGGCTCTGGCATTTTCCTTTGCCTCGGCAACGTCTTTGCCGCTGGCGATAATTTCCTTTAACATATTTATAATCCTCTTAATTCTTTTTGTCGTCCTTCAGATCCGAGGAGGAGAGGCCCATCGTGCCCTTTTTCTCCGTGCTCTTCTGAATCTCGGGGAGAGTGTCGTAATCGTCGTCATCAATATAGTGAAGCGACTTGGTCTTGGGCTGGCTCTGTATAGCCGCTCTCTGCGCCTTTGCCTTTTCCTTTTCAGCCTTCTCGATCTCACGGATCTCGGACTCGGTGTACTTGGGAAGGGGCATTGCCTTGGAGAGTGCATACTGCTGTGCGATCGCGAAGATGGACTGATAGATCCAGTAAACGCCCAGCATGCCGGAGAAGCTAAAGGTGAACCAGAGCGTCATCAGCGGCATCGTTACGTCCATAATGCGCATAGACATCTGCGACTGTGCGTCGCCGCCCATAGTCGTGTTGCCCTGCCACTTGCGCGTGAGCCACATGGAGAGCCACTGGAAGCCTGCGGCAAGCACGGGGATCAGAAGCAGAAGGCTGAATTCCTTCAGAGAGGGCGTGGATGCGAGGTTAACGCCGAAGAGCTCGAAGTTGGGAAGCTCGATCGGCTGGCCGATGATCGCTTCGATCTCGGCGGCACCGCCGGGATTTGCGGAGATGTATTCCTCGATCTTTCCGATGGCAAGGATCTGGTCATTCGTATCACCGCCGGTGATGGCGAGAACCTTATCGATGGCCTCGGTGCTCCATTTGCAGATATAGGCAAGGGGCTTTCTGATAACGTTATAAAGGAAGATGATCAGGGGAAGCTGGAGCAGAAGCGGCAGGCAGCCGGAGAGGGGATTGTAGCCCTCCTTTTGCTGGAGCTCCATGATTTCCTGTTGTTTTTTCTGTAAGGTTGCACGGTCGGTGCGGCCGGCATACTTCTTTTCGATTTTTGCCATCTTGGGGCGCAGCTTTGCCATAGCGATCTGGTTCTTCTGCGTTTTGATGGAGAAGGGGAGGAAAACGATCTTGAATACGAGAGCATACAAAATAAGCGCAAGCGCATAGTGTCCCGTAATGTCATTAAAAAACGCAAGGATCGTTCCAAAAATTTTATAGAGCCAATCAAACATTTTTAATTTCTCTTTTCTTTATTATCGGTGTGGGCGGATCTCTCCTCGGTGATCTTGCTTGTGTCGCGATTTCTAAAGCCTTTTTCGGGCACGGGGTCGTACCCCCCTTTACAAAAGGGATTGCAGCGCAGAATGCGCCAAACGGTCAAAATAAATCCGACGAAAAAACCTCGTTTTTGAAATGCTTCGATAGCATAGGCAGAACAGGTTGGTGTAAACCTGCAGCAAGGCGGTTTTAAGGGAGAGATATACTTTCTGTAAAGGCCGATGAGCCATATCATAACGTGCTTCATTGCGGCGAAAACATTTTGAGCGTGGCGAAGGCAGAGGCAAGATGCGCCTCGATCTCGGTGCTCTTCATGGTAACGGCGGCGCTTCTGGCCGCGATCACGATGAGGAATCCAACCTTCAAGGGTTGCTTTTTTTCCACGGCGCGAAGTCCCTCGCGCAAAATGCGGCGAACGCGACTGCGCACGGTTGCTCCTCCGAGCTTTGTGGAAACGGTCAGACCGATGCGGTTCACCGTTTTTTTCATGGGGTTTTCCTTAGCCAATCGCTTTGCGGCATAGTCCGGAAGAATATATACCGCCACGGCAGGGGTAACTGCCCGCTTTCCTTTGGCATACGCTTTTTGATATAAATGATTTTCACATATGGCACGAAATTTCATGTGTTTTCTCCATTCTCGCGAGGTTTTTTCCTCTGCGGCCTTGTAAAAATCCCGGGGAAACAAAAACCCCGATAAAGTCGCAACTGTGAAAGAGCGTTTTATCGGAGGTTTTGTACGTCACACTGCGTGACTCGATCAATAGGTCAGACGAGCTCTTCCCTTGGCGCGTCTTCTCTTGAGAACTTTTCTGCCGTTTGCAGTAGCCATTCTTTTTCTGAAGCCATGCTCCTTGTTTCTCTGTCTCTTCTTGGGCTGATAGGTTCTTTTCATGAGTAGCACCTCCTTGTTTTTTATTCCCGCGGGATTTCCGGCCCCCGCGGTTTTTTTGCGTATACACACAAAAGCCACGAATATTATACATCAAATGGAGTAAAAAGTCAAGAGTTTTTTGAAAATAAATTCTTATAATATAAATATTATATAATTATAAGGAAAAACACGTGGATATCTATTGACTTTCGCGCGCGTTTCTGCTACAATATCCTTATTATATATTCTTCATATTGGGGGACTTTGTCATGAATAAGGACGTTGAAAGAGTTTTGGTCAGCGAAGAGGAGCTGGATGCGATCGTAACGCGCCTGGCGGCTGAAATTGACAAGGATTATGCGGGCGAGGACAAGCGTTTGGTTCTTGTTTGCATTCTGAAGGGTTCGATCGTATTTATGGGCGATCTGATGAAGAAGCTCTCGGTTCCCTGCGAGATCGACTGCATGAAGGTTTCCTCGTACGGCGCGGGAACCATTACGTCGGGTAACATCAATATCCGCCTTGACTTGACGCGCCCGGACCTGAGCGAGTGTGATCTTCTTCTCGTTGAAGATATCATTGATAGCGGAAATACGCTTTCTTATCTTGTAAAATATCTGAAGCTGAAGGGCGCAAAGAGTGTTCGCACCTGCACGCTTCTGGACAAGCCCTCCCGCCGCAAGGTGGACTATGTTCCCGATTATCGCGGCAAGGAGATTCCCGATGAGTTCGTGATCGGATACGGATTGGATTATGCGGAGAAGTATCGCGACCTTCCGTTCGTTGGTGTTCTCTCCCCCTCTGTTTATGCTGAATAAGAACGGCGCGCCGCTCTCGGTTGGCATTCTGCCGCTGGGATGCAAGGTTTCGCAATATGAATGCGAGGCGGTTGCGGAGGAATTTGAAAGGGAAGGCTTCTGCCTGCGCCCCTTTTCCGAGGTCTGCGACGTTTATGTGATCAATACCTGCACGGTAACGGCGGAGAGCGATGCAAAGTCGCGCAAGGCCATTCGTCGCGCGATCAAGAAAAATCCCGAGGCGCTCGTGATGGTGAGCGGCTGTTATAGCCAAACCTCGCCCGATGACGTGGCGAAGATCGACGGCGTTGGCGCCGTGATCGGGAATCACGATAAGATGCGTTTGCCGCGCATCGCGCTGGATATTCTTGAAAATAAGTTAACTAAACCTTACATTTCGACTATAAATATCGACGAAGCTCCGTTTGAGCCGATGTGCATCACACGTGCACCGCGCACCAGAGCCTACGTGAAAATTGAGGATGGATGCGAGTGCCGATGCAGCTATTGCGCGATTCCCGGTGCGAGAGGCCGCGTGCGGTCGAAGCCCTCTCGGGACGTGATACGCGAGGTGGAGGCGCTTGCCGCCGCAGGAACGGCGGAGGTGGTTCTGACCGGTATCGAAACGGCTTCCTACGGTGCGGATTTCGGCACGGGATACGGTCTGATTGACTTGTTGGAGGAGCTGGATAAAAGAAAGAGCTGCCACCGCATTCGCCTTGGCTCGCTTTCTCCCGAAAGAATGCGCGAGGATTTCGTGAAAAGACTTTCTGCGCTTTCGATCGTTGTGCCGCATTTTCATCTTTCCATGCAGAGCGGATCGGACAATGTGCTTCGCGGCATGAAGAGAAGATACAATACCTCGATGGCGCTTGCCGCCCTGGAGCGCTTGCGCGAGGGGATGCCCTCTGTGCAGTTTACCACGGATATGATGGTTGGCTTTCCCGGCGAGGGCGAGGCTGAGTTTTCGGAAACGCTGGAATTTGTTCGCAAGGCAAGATTTTTGGATATGCACGTTTTTGCGTATTCAAGGAGAAAAAATACCCCCGCCGCCACCTATCCGGGTCAGGTGAGCGAGGAGGAAAAGCATCGTCGCAGTACCATCCTCATTGCGGAGAAAAATCGCATCCGCGATGAGATTCTGGATTCCCTGGTTGCCTCGGGCGAGCCTTTAACGGTGGTGCTTGAAACCGTGGAGGATGGAATTGCCTCCGCGCACGCGGAAAACTTTGCGGAGGTTCGCTTTCCCGCAGAGAATGCCCGCCACGGCGAGGTGATCGCCGTTTGCCCGCTCTCACATGAAGGCGGCGTTATTTTCGGAAAAATAATAAAAAATAAAATATAACTTTTTTGGAGAACAGTTATGGAAAACAACAAGAAAACAATGGACAAAATCGTAGCCCTCTGCAAAACGCGCGGCTATATTTTCCCCGGCTCCGAGATCTACGGCGGCCTTGCAAACTCCTGGGATTACGGACCTCTCGGCGTTGAGTTCAAGAACAACGTCAAGAAGGCTTGGTGGCAGAAGTTCGTGCAGGAATCCCGTTACAACGTGGGTCTTGACAGCGCGATCATCATGAATCCTCAGGCTTGGGTTGCCTCCGGTCACGTTGGCGGCTTCTCCGATCCTCTGATGGACTGCAAGCAGTGCAAGGCAAGACACAGAGCCGACAAGATGATCGAGGAGTATGCTTTCCAGAATGGCACCAATGAGAATCCCGCAGGCTGGACCTTCGAGCAGATGGCGGCTTTCATTGCGGAGAAGGGAATCGCTTGCCCTCTTTGCGGCGGCAAGACCTTCACCGACATCAAGAAGTTCAATCTGATGTTCAAGACCTTTATCGGTGTTACCGAGGACAATTCCAGCACCGTTTATCTTCGTCCCGAGACCGCACAGGGTATTTTCGTAAACTTCCCCGCAGTTCAGAGATCCACGAGAAAGAAGCTGCCCTTTGGTATCTGCCAGATCGGTAAGTCCTTCCGTAACGAGATCACCCCCGGTAACTTCGTGTTCCGTACCCGTGAGTTCGAGCAGATGGAGCTTGAGTTCTTCTGCAAGCCCGGCACCGACCTTGAGTGGTTTGCATACTGGAAGGCATTCTGCAAGCAGTGGCTGCTTGACCTTGGCATGAGAGAAGAGAACCTTCGTCTTCGTGATCATGATCCCGAGGAGCTTTGCTTCTATTCCAAGGCAACCACCGACTTTGAGTTCCTCTTCCCGTTTGGCTGGGGCGAGCTTTGGGGCATTGCAGATAGAACCGATTATGACCTTTCTCAGCATGAGAAGCATTCCGGCAAGGATATGCAGTATTTCGATCCCGAAACCAACACGCATTACACGCCCTACGTTGTTGAGCCCTCTCTCGGTGCAGACCGTGTGGCTCTTGCATTCCTTGTGGATGCATACGATGAGGAGGAGATCGCGGAGGGTGACGTTCGCGTGGTTCTCCATCTTCATCCCGCACTTGCGCCCATCAAGGCCGCAATTCTGCCTCTTTCCAAGAAGCTTTCCGATAAGGCTCTCGAGCTTTACGATGATCTTGCAAAGTCCTTCCCCTGCGACTTTGACGAGGCCGGCTCGATCGGTAAGAGATACCGCCGCCAGGATGAGGTTGGAACGCCCTTCTGCATCACCTATGACTTCGATACAGAGAACGACGGTTGCGTAACCGTTCGTGACAGAGACACGATGGAGCAGGTTCGCCTTCCCATCGCCGAGGTTAAGGCATACATTCAGCAGAAGCTCACCTTCTGATAAATATGAAGATTCAAAAAGGACACTCTCGAAAGAGGGTGTCCTTTTTGCCTAAGTTTTGTTAAGAATTTTGTTCGTTTTACCCATTGACAAACGCCTTGGTTGGGGCTACAATAGAGATACCGAATTCTAAGATGGAAAAAAGGAGAATTTTATGAAAATATATGCAAATCTTCATCTTCACAGCACCCATTCGGACGGAAAATATACGCCCGAGGAGTTGGTTCGGTTCGCAAAAGAGGAGGGATACGGTGCTATCGCCGTAACCGACCATGATACCGTTACCGCAAATGAAGCATTGATGCGCTGTGCCGCGGAGAACGGCCTTGAGAGCATCTTTGGTTGTGAATTCACCGTTCCGCCGACAGATGAGCCGCATTCGGATTTTCACTTTGTTGCTTTTGATTTTGATCCCACCTATCCGCCGATGGCCGAGTATCTTCGCGGTATGGCGCTTCGTGAGACGGATATGGCGATCGTTACCTTTGAGCGTTGTCAGAAGGCGGGATTTATGACTGAACTCACCTGGCAGGACGTTCTCGATACAAACGAGGGCGTTGCTTGGTTTTGCAATGAGCAGGTGTTCCGCGCGATGGTGATCAAGGGAATCGCCAAGCCCGAGGATTATGAGGATTGGGTGAATAAGATCTGGTATTACCACGAGCATCTTGCGCCGATTCCGCCCGCGTATCCCTTTAAGGATGCCAAGGGCATCATAGATCTTGTGCACGCCGCGGGCGGCATCATCCTGATGGCACATCCGCATAAGCAGCTGCATTTTATCGACCGACTTGTTGCAATGGGCTTGGATGGAATAGAAGTTTATCACCCCGATCTTTTGCCCGAGGAGCAGACCGAGGCTATGCGCATTGCTTATGAGAAAAATCTCTTCATTGCGGGCGGAACGGATCATAGCGGTGTGCTTGGCGGCGAATACATTTCCTTCAAAAATCCGGAGGAATGTCCCTACTATCTTGAGCCCCGCGTGTTTGGCACGATGGAGGAGCACTTCCGCGAGCTGAAGGAGCGCAAGATCGGCAAGAGAGAATATAAGCACACGCACACCGCGCGCCGCGGAAAGTATCTTTGATTTTTTTGATTTGGAGGATGGAAAAATGAAGCCTTATGCAAACCTTCATTTACATAGCACGCATTCTGACGGCAAATATACCCCCGAGGAGCTCGTTTTGCTTGCTAAGGGCGAGGGCTACGGTGCGATTGCCGTAACCGATCATGACACCGTGACCGCCAATGAGGAAATTGCTTATTATGCGAAAAAGCATGGGCTGGAATCCATCTTTGGATGCGAGTTTTCCACGCAGAGCATGCTCGGTCAGCCTGCGGATTTCCATTTTGTAGCTTATGATTTTGACCCCACCTATCCGCCGATGGCGGAATATCTGCGCGGCATGGCCCTTCGCGAAACCGATCAGACGCGCATCGTGTTTGGCTGGGCGGTGGAAAAGGGAGATATTCAGGGCATCACCTGGGAAGAGGTTTTGGAATATAACAAGGGCATTGCATGGCTTTGCAACGACCACGTGTATCGCGCCATGATGGCAAAGGGACTTGTGCGGGCCGAGGATTACGACGATTGGTTTAACAAGAACTTCCTAAAGCAACGCGGGCTTGTTC
>JAZQWS010000396.1:0-2643 GCA_045632465.1 Eubacteriales bacterium | reverse complement strand
ACGCAGGCAACCCTGCTTCCTATGCCGCTAAGACCGCTATTGTTGCTCTGATCGGTCTCTTCCTTATCGCTATCCTTGATAAGGCAAAGATCAAGGGCTCTATCATCATCGGTATCCTTGGCGCAACCATCATCGGTATCCCCTTCGGCGTTACCGACCTTTCCGTTCTTGCAGGCGACGGCGCCGTTTCCTGGAAGTTCTGGGAGAACTTCGCGAACTTCTTCGCAGGCGACACCACCGTATTCGGCTCCTTCCTCGACGTATTCTCCGAGGGTCTTGTTCCCGAAGGCGGCAGCGTATTCACCGTTATCATGGTCATCATCACCATGTGCATGATCGATATGTTCGACACCATGGGTACGATCGTTGGCTGCTGCGGCGGTAACAGAATCCTCTCCGACGAGAACAACAAGCCCCACAACTACGATAAGATCATGCTCTCCGACTCCATCGCGACCTGCACAGGTGCGGTTCTCGGTACTTCCACCGTTACCACCTTCGTTGAGTCCGGTGCAGGCGTTTCTGCCGGCGGTAGAACCGGTCTTACCTCCTTCACCACCGCTTGCATGTTCTTCCTTGCAATGTTTGCGATGCCTCTCTTCGCTGTTATCCCCGGCGCAGCGACCGCATCCGCACTCATCTACGTTGGTGTTCTTATGATGAAGAACAACGTGAAGTCCATCGACTTCTCCGATGCGATCAAGGCAACCGCCGCATTCCTTACCATTGTTGTTATGGTTCTTTCCTACTCCATCACCAAGGGTATCGGTATCGGTATGATCGCTTACACGCTCATGTCTGCAATCGCATACGCGATCGACTACGTGAAGTTCGCGGCAAAGAAGGGCGAGGCTCCCAAGTGGGAAGTTTCCGTCGTTGCTACCATCGTAACCGCGCTCTTCCTCGTTTACTTCTTCGTTCCCGTTACTCTGTAATAAAAAATCCCTTTTTGGGAAACAGCAAAGCATCCCGAGAACCGTGCGTTCTCGGGATGCTTTTTTACATATTGATCTCGAATACAGACGAGCTCATAAAGCCCATCGCATATCCCACCTCGGTCAGAGGCTTTTCGATGCCATAGAAATACCGGATCTCCGCCTCCAGCTCGGGAAGCGATTCCATTTCGCCCGCAAGGTATTTTTCCACCACGCGGATCGCGGTTTTCACTCTCGCCTCGATCATGCCAAGGCTCATATCCTGGCCGCTGTAGCCAAAGGGCTTATACTGTCTATACCAATCGTTTTCCACACAGACGTGATACGCATCGTAAAGCGCGGGGAGTTTTTTCATATCTATAAGCACCCGCGTCATCTCCTCCTTATCGCCGTCCTTGTACGCGCGGCGCAGGCGAATGCCGATATCGCACTTCACGAAAAGAAGCTCGTATAATGCCTTGTATCTTTCAAAAAGCGAGATTTCCTTTTCGTCCATCTCGGAAAGCGCATCCGCAAAGGCGCGATAGCGCGGCTTGAAGTCATAGCCCGCAAGCGTTTTATCGAGCATACCCGTCAGAATATCGTTATAGAGATGCTGATAGGAGGGATTGATGCAATAGGAGGAGGTATCAAGATATTTTTCAAGCTCCCCGTCCGAAAAATCATCGAAATAAAGGTTTTTCCAAAGCTCGGCACGATAGCCCGTGCATTGGCCGAATCTCTCCCAAACGAGATCCATATCCGCATCCGCGCGGTAGAGAAGCTCCGCCCAGATCTGCATGCCGGGCAGGGTTGCGCGCAGATCAAAGGAGTGCTGGCCGCATCCCCAAACGCAGGCAAAAACCGACTCCGTGCCGTGCTTTTCGCAGGAATTCAGCTGGATCTTCGTTACCTCGTAGGTCTTTTTGAGGCCGGGGATCAGGCGCGTCCATGTCCAGATGCCGCCCGCAAAATAGGTGTAACGCGCAAAGCGCTTATGGAAATCCAGAAGATAATCCCCCGTGCGCTTGGGATCGGAGCGATATGGGCCGCCGTAATTGTAATACACAAGCTCGAGATTTTCGGGATAACGCTCGTAATTTTCCTTCGGAACAAGCATTTTCTCGGGCGTTTCGATCAGGAAGCGGTGATCCCCCTCCAATTTAAAGATCATATCGTTCCAGATCATCGGCGTGAAGCCGTATTTTTTCGCAATATCGCAAACCCTCTGAAGGTGCGCAAAATACACGTCCGCCGTTGGCTTAAAGCCGTTTTTGAGAAGATATTTTCCTCTGCCGATGCCCTCCGCCTCATCAAATCCGATATGAATTTTTCGGCTCGTGAAGCTTTCGGCGCAGGTCTTGAACATTTCCTCGATCAGCTCGTAGCTTTCCTCTCCCTCTCCGCTCATCAGAATATCCGCCGTGTCCGCGAATTTAGCGAGCGAAGGCCAGCGGAGCGCCGCGCGCAGATGCGCCAGCGTTTGAATGCAGGGGATCATCTCAATGCCGAAGATTTTCGCATGGGCATCCATTGCCCGGATCTCCTCTGCGGTATAAGCCCCGCGAAGATAGCCGAAATCGGGATATTTCTCGATCTCGTAAACCTCTTCGGTATAAAGCATCAGCATATCAAGTCCCATGCAGGCCATCGTTTCAAGAAGGCCGAACACGGTTTCCTTTTTGTAAACCGCACTGCGCGAAAGATCGAACATCACGCCGCAGGACTT
>JAZQWS010000395.1:0-18537 GCA_045632465.1 Eubacteriales bacterium | reverse complement strand
GCCTCTCTCGGCTATCCCGCAGAGGGAGAGCATCGCCTCATCAGCGCGTTTTCGTATATCCTTGCGCACAATGCGCGCACGAACGGACATACCTGCCTGCCAAAGGAAAAGCTTATTGCGGTCACCGCATCGGCCATATCCGTCTCGGCAGAGGTTCTCGAGGAAGCGTTGGCTAAGGCGCTTGCCTCGCGCGTGCTGTGCGCGTACCGTACGCCGGAGGAAACCTACGTTATGCAGATGCGCGTTGCGGAAGCGGAGATGTATGCCGCGCGCCGCATCGGCCGCCTGCAAAGAGAAGCGCCGCGCTTCTCCAGCTCGGATATTTCCGCCCTGATCGCCAAGGTTGAGGCGCAGATGGGCATCGAATACGAGCTTTTGCAGAGAAAAGCCATTTTCACCGCCCTGGATGACGGTATGATGATATTAACGGGTGGCCCGGGAACGGGAAAAACCACCGTTGTAAAGGCCATGCTCTCACTTTTTGAGAGCCTCGGGCAGAAAACGGTTCTCGCCGCCCCCACGGGGCGCGCCGCCAAGCGTATGAGCGCGGCCACGGGCGCGGAGGCAAAAACCGTGCATCGCATGCTTGAAATGGAGCGCACGTCGGGGGATGAGCCTCGCTTTAACCGAAACGAGCGCCAGCCCTTGGACGAGCAGGTCGTGATCGTAGACGAGGCGTCCATGCTGGATATCTATCTGTTTGAGGCGCTTCTTCGCGCCATGCGGCGCGGCAGCCGCCTGATCCTCATCGGAGATGCGAGCCAGCTTCCCTCGGTCGGCGCAGGAAACGTTCTTGCGGATCTTATCAGAAGCGAGCGGATCGAAACGGTTTGCCTGAAGGAGATCTTCCGTCAGTCCGAAAAGAGCCTCATCATCACAAATGCGCACAAAATCAACGAAGGGCAGATGCCCATCCTCAGCGCCACGAGCGGAGATTTCTTCTTCGTGCGCCGTGAGGACGAGCGCAGTATTGCCACCGCAATCAGCGAGCTTATTTTCCGCCGTCTTCCGAAAACCTACGGCGCGTCTATCCGCGATCGTATCCAGGTCATCACTCCCTCGCGCAAGGGAAGCGGCGGCGTGGAAATTCTGAATAAAACGCTCAGAGAATCCATGAATCCGAAAACGAGCGTGAAGAAAGAGAAACTGCACCACGGCGTCCTCTTTCGCGAGGGTGACCGTGTGATGCAAACGGCGAATAACTACGAGATCGAATGGGAGAAAAACGGCATCAGCGGTCTCGGCATCTTTAACGGAGATATCGGCGTGATCGAGCGCATCCTTCCCGCGGAGGAAAAGATGATCATCCGCTTTGACGATCGCGTGGCGGAATATCCGTTTGAGATTCTCGAGGAGCTGGATCTCGCGTATGCCATCACGGTACATAAAAGCCAGGGAAGTGAATATCCCGTTGTGATTATCCCCGTTTACCCTTGCGCACCCATGCTGATGACAAGAAATCTGCTTTACACAGCGGTCACCCGTGCGCGCAGTATGGTCATTCTCGTGGGCTGTGTATCGGTGGTGGAGCAGATGGTGAAAAACGATCGTCAGATCCTGAGATACACAACGCTTTGCGAGCAGGTGGTGGAGGAAAGCGACACCGAGCTTTGACTTCTTACCTAAAAACTTTAAAAAATGCTTGCAATTGTTCATTATATCGTGTATAATATAAGAAACACCAAAATTTTTGAAAGGAGAACGGCATGATAACGAAGATCGGGCTTGACCTTGGCTATGCCAACATCACGCTCTCGGACGTAGCGGCGGGAATTTACCGTGAGCCGTCCGTTGCATTGATGGATAAAAACACCAGCCGTATCCTTTCACTCGGAACGGAGGCAACAGAAAAGGCCTCCGAGGGCGGCGTTCTTGTCCGTCCGTTTAAGAACGGGCTTCTGTATTCCAGGGATATGACGGGGGCTGTCATCGCAAACGCGATTGCCGCCGTTATGCCGGCGGAGAAGATCCGCGCCGTGATCGGATTGCCCGCATCCATCCTTCCCAAGCAAGAAAAAGAGCTCTATGAAATGATGGGCGAAAGCGGTGTCGCGGAGTGTTACGGTGTTCGCCGTGCCATGGCGGCGCTGATCGGCGCAGGATATTCTCCCTCGCTGAGTGCCATTTCCGTTAACGTTGGCGCAGGTGCGACCGAAATTATGGTCTTGCATAAGGGAAACATCCTTCATGAGAGCACGGCCGCGATCGGCGGCGAGGATTTTGACCGCGCGATCAAGGATTACATCAGCGATCAAGGGGACGTAACGGTTTCTCTCTCGGTCGCAAGAGCCATCAAGGAGCGCCTCGGCGCGGTATGGCAGGGCAAGCCGCAGGAGAGCATCGACATTGAGGGAACGCTTTCCTTGACGGGTAACCGCATAACGATGAATTTAACAACGGATGACGTGGTCGGCGTTTTTGAAAAGCCGCTCGCCCGTCTGCTTCTTGAGATTGCAGACGTTGTGAAGAAGATCCCTCTTGAATGTGTGGAGGAGATTTTTGAAAACGGTATCGTCCTTTCGGGCGGCGGTGCGCTCCTCTTCGGTTTGGATCGTATGATCGAGCGCGTATTGGAGGTTCCCGTGATTTTGGCGGCCGATCCGATGGATAGCGTTGCCAAGGGGCTTTCGCGAATCAATAATATCCTTCCTGCGCGTATGCGCGGTGACGGTAAGGATATCACCTCGCAGCTTTCTAAGTATTACGAAAGCCGTCGGGCTGAGAAAATTAACAACGATTAAAAAAGAAACGGAAGGTATAGAAAATGAAGCTGGATAAGAATTCCATGATTGTCAGAATTCTGGCGTTTGGCATGGCTGCGGCTATGGTGCTCGGCGCGATCGCTATCTCGATTGCATACATCCTGAAGTAATTCGGGCGGCGTTTTTCGCGCGTCGCGTATCTTCAAGAAAAAGAGAAATCGCCTAGGGTAAAGCTGTGATTTTGCCATGGGCGAATTTTTCTATCTCGCGCGCAGGTCGTATTTTCCTGCGGGCAATTTTCCATATGTCGGAGGGCTTATGCTGCATTTTGTCAATGATTATACGGAAGGCGCTTGCGAGCAGATTCTTCGCCGCCTCCTTGAAACCAACCGCGCTCCCGAAAGCGGATACGGAAACGATTCGTTCACCGCATCCGCAAAGGAAAAGATCCGCTCTGCCATCGGTATGCCCGATGCGGGCGTGTATTTTCTCGTCGGCGGAACGCAAACGAATAAGATCGTGATCGATTCGCTCCTCGCCCCCTATGAGGGCGTGCTTTGCGCGCCGAGCGGCCATATCGCCGTTCATGAGGCGGGCGCGATTGAGCATTCGGGGCATAAGGTGCTTCCTCTGCCTGCCAAAAACGGAAAGATCGATGCCAAAGCGGTGGCAGATTATCTTTCCGCCTTTTATAGCGATCCAACCTATCCGCATATGGTTTTTCCGGGCATGGTATATATCTCGCATCCCACCGAGTACGGAACGCTTTATACGAAGGAGGAGCTCTCCGCTCTGTCTGCCGTCTGCCGTGAAAATAATATCCCCTTGTATATGGACGGTGCGCGCCTCGGCTATGCGCTTGCCGCCGAGGGAAGCGATCTTTCGCTCAAGGATATTGCCGCTTTAACCGATGCCTTTTATATCGGAGGAACGAAGGTGGGCGCGCTTTGCGGCGAGGCCGTTGTTTTTCCGAAGGCAGAGCCGAAGCATTTCTTCACGCGTATCAAGCAAAACGGCGCGCTTCTCGCCAAGGGGCGTCTGCTCGGTTTGCAGTTTGATACGCTCTTTACGGATGATCTTTATCTTCGCCTCGGCGAAAACGGAATAAAAACCGCGCGCCGTCTGCGTGAGATCTTTTCCGCACGCGGCTATCGCTTCTTTATCGATTCGCCAACCAATCAAACCTTCGTTATCCTTGAGAATGAGAAAATGCAATCGCTCTCCGAGCAGGTTGCCTTTGATTATTGGGAAAAATACGATGAAACGCACACCGTTGTGCGTTTTGCAACGAGCTATGCAACCGAAATGAAAGACGTAGAAGCTCTCTCTGCGCTTCTTTGAAATCGAAAGGAACTGTCATGAAAAGATTTATCACCGAGCATCATAAGCGTCGCGCTGTTTCTCTTGACGGGCTTTGGCGCTTTGTCGCTGATAAGGAGGATAAAGGACTCTCCGCAGGCTATCAGAACGGTCTGCCCGCCGAAGCGGAAAGCCGCTATGTGCCCTCCGTTTTTGCTTCCACCCCCACGCTTCTCGGATACGAGGGCGTCTGCTGGTATGAAAGAAGCGTCTATATAGAGAAGGGAAGCATCCGCCTGCATTTCGGCGCGGTGATGACCGATGCAACCGTATATCTTGACGGTAAGGAAATCGGCAAGCATTACGGTGGCTTTTGTGAGTTCGAATTTCTTCTTTCAATCGAGGAAACGGGAAATCACCGTATCAGCGTTCGTGTAGATAATCGATTTGATGCGCATTCCATCCCTCAGGCGGTTGTCGATTGGTATCACCACGGCGGCATCACGCGCTCCGTAACCTTGGAATATCTCGAGGGGATCTGCGTTCTTTGTAACCATATGCATTACGAGCTCTCTGAGGATCTTTCGGAGGCAACCGTTTCCTTTGAGGCTGAGCTTTTCAATGCGGATGCATCCGCAAAGGAGGATGTGCTTTCCATTTCTCTTGAAAACGAAAAGCTTTTGTCTCTTCCCGCATCTCTCGCCGCAGGCGAGCGCCGCACCGTCCGCACCGAAGGCGTGAAGGTGAAAAATATCCGTCTTTGGGATATCGGCGCGGCAGAGCTTTATAGCCTGAAGGCCGAAACCGCAACGGATGATCTTTATGATCGTGTCGGCTTCCGCAAAATCGAAACCAAGGGGTATCAGATCCTTCTGAACGGCAAGCCCTTTATGATCAAGGGCGTAAACCGACATGAGGAGCATCCCGATCTCGGCTTTGCCTTCCCCGAATCCATGATGGGCAGAGACGTGGAGCTGATCGAGGATATGGGAGTCAATTCCATTCGCGGCTCGCATTATCCGAATGCGCGCCCCTTCCTGGATCTTCTCGATGAGCACGGAATCTCCTTCTGGTCGGAGATCCCCTTCTGGGGTGTTGGCTTCGAGCCTGAAACGGTGGCAGATCCCATCGTAGTGGCGCGCGGCCTGGAAATGATGCGTGATATGATCCATTATTACTATAACCACCCCTCCATTCTTATTTTTGGTATGCATAATGAAATGCCAACGCAGACCGAGCCAACTCTGGAGCTGACCAAAAAGCTCCATGCGATCCTGAAGGAAAAGGGCGGCAATCGATTAACCGTCTTTGCATCGCATAAGCCGCTGGAGGATATTTGCTTTGGTTACACGGATCTTTACTGTATCAACGATTATCACGGCTGGTATATGTATGATCTTGAGGGCACGGCGGATTTCATAAAGCGGATCGAGGATCGCATCGATTCGATCGGTCTCCCCGCGCGCCCGATGGTTATGAGTGAATTCGGCGCCGCCTCGATCTACGGAAAAAGAGATTTCGATACCGATATCTGGTCGGAGAATTATCAGGCCAATCTTCTCGATTATTGCATCCGCCTCTTCTTCGGAGACGAGAAGTTTGCAGGCTGCTATATCTGGCACTTCGCCGATGCGCGCACCTCGTTCAAGAATCTGAACCGTGCACGTGGCTTCAATAACAAGGGCATCTTCAACGAATACAGAAAGCCCAAGCTTGCATACGATGCCGTAAAGCAGGTATATCACGAGCTTTAAGAAAAAAATCAAAGAAAGGGATCACGAGGGTGAATTACGTACTGAAGGATTTTGAGATGCCGGTTTCGGTCTCAAAGATTGCAAATATTCATTATTTTGAGTTCACCGATGAATATAAAACCCATTCGGATGCCCATGATTTTTGCGAATTGATCTATATCGATAAGGGCGCCTTGCGCATTGAGAGCGAGGGCTTTTCCGGGCTTTTGACCGATGGGCATATGCTGATCCACCGCGCAAATGAAAAGCATAGCCTTTCTTGCCACGGCGGTCTTGCGCCCGGCGTGATCATCATCGGTTTTTCCTGCGAATCTCCCGAATTGGATGTTTTTTCCCGCACGCCAACCGCGCTTGCCGCTAAGGAAAAAAAGCTTCTCTCTGAGATTTTGAAGGATGGAATGTCCGTCTATATGCCGCCGTACGATATGCCGAACACGGCAGATATGAAGAAAAGAGATTCTTATCCCTTCGGCGCGGATCAGCTTCTGAAAAATCATATCGAGGAGCTTCTCATCTCCCTTGTGCGAAGCAAGAAGGAGGAGGGCTCGTTCCTCGACGTGAGCGATAGCGGAAACACCGTGGTTTCGCATATCACACAGTATATCAACGAGCATTTCACCGAAAAGATCGCTCTCGATAGCCTCTGCTTCCTCTTTGCCACAAACAAAACAACTGTTTGCCGCGAATTCAAGCGTGAGCACGGAAAAACGGTTCTCGAGTATATCAACACGTTGAAGATCAAGGAAGCCAAGCGCCTCCTTCGCTCCAGACAGTATACGGCAACCGAGGTGTCCGAGCTTGTCGGATACAGCTCCTTGCATTATTTCTCTCGCGCCTTCAAGGCGGAAACGGGAATCTCTCCGAAAAAATACATCGAAACGGTTCTCGCAAAGTTTGAAAAATAAGCCTTTTTATCCCCTTGTAGGGACCGGCGTCCCCCGACGGTCCGTTTCTTTCCGGTATCTATAAAAAAGCAAGGCATTGCAACGTAGCGCAATGCCTTGCTTTTTTGCTCTTTTTTCACAATCCATGATTTAATCGAGATAAAAATACCACATATCATACTTTCCTGCGCGCTTTTTCATCACCTTGCGAAGCTTGCCCTCCTTCTGCATTCCGAAGAGCACCATATAGGAAAGCTCTGCGTAGGGCTTAAAGAGTCTGTCCGGTTTATAAAAAACGCAATCGGAATGGATCTCATGCCAGATGTGCCGCCACTCGGTCTCGTACATCTTTTCGAGATCCCAGAGGTTTTTCGGATCGTCCTTCTGTCCCTTGAGATAGCCTTCGGTCAGATCGTAGGCCCTCTTATAAATATCCGCCGTGATCCGCTCCATATGCATATTTCCGATGCGATGGCGCGTAATGGTCAGCTCGCCCGCTCTCGCGGCGCAAACCGTCCCCTCGGGCGTGCGCACCACCGTGTCAAACTTGATATCCTCGGGAAAACCGAATTCCGTGGTGGCAATATAGGTCTCGTCTCCAATGAGGCCAACGCTCATCGGGCGGTCCATTTTGGCAATTGCGATCTTGTCCGGCTCGTTCTTCGAAAGCGCGATGGAAACGATGCCGTTCGGTCGCTCTGTAAAGGCCTTGGCCATCGCCTCGCAGATCGAAGCCCCCTCTGCCATGAAATCGCCAACGCGGATTGCGTAGGATTCCGTTCCGTGGTAGGTGCATCCGCCGGGAAGGGAAAAGAGCGCGTTCGGCGCATTCTGATCGGAGGAAATGATCGCACTGCGCGGAAATCTGCCTTGTTCGAAGTGTTCCATCATAAATTTGCGAGTGATCTCTTTGTATTCTTCGGTATCCGTCGTCGCAAACGTGCCGTTTGCCACAAGCGCTAAGGAATCGGCAAAATCCAAAAAGGGATGCATCTGGCATTGAATGCTTCCGCCGGGGCGCGAGTGCGCAATGCCGATCGTGCCGGGAAAATTCAGCGCATCCGTCTCGCGGATCAGCGTGTCCACGTTGCCAACCACCTTGGCGGAATAAAGAATTCCGTTATGAACGGTGGCAATGCCCGTGCCTGCGCCTCCGTCGTAGCACTCCTGGCGGCGCAGAAGATCCAAAAGAATCGGCGCGGCCTGCTTTTTTCCGATATAACCCGCAATATTACACATATCGCCCTCCGAAAAATATGTTTTTATCCATTATACAACAGATAAAAGGATTTGTAAAGAGAAAAGAAAAAAATTAACCAAACGCAGAAAAAGCATCCAGCACCGCATCGCGGTTGTCCTCGCTGTATTCCACCTCTTTGGAAAAATCCTTTGCCGCCTCGGCAATTTCCCCAAGCGTTCTTCGTCCCTCGCTCTCGCAAAGTGCGTAGATCATAACGGTAGAGAAGAGCGCAAAGCCGATCTTGCCCTGCACGTCGCCATCCTCCGCCGCCGTGATAAAATAGCGATAGACGAAATAGTAGAGAAGTCTTTCGAAGATCTCGGGATTTTTATCGAGTGCGGTTGGCATTTTTATCTTTTCGCACCGATTCGGAAAGTCCTCGTTCATCGGCTCAAGCGAGAGAAGCGTTTTTTTGTATTTTTCAAATCTTTCTTTGGTTAAAAAGCTCTCTTTTTCTTCAAGATCTTCATTAAATGTAAAGTTTTGTTCGCTTATATCCGAAAAATCAAGGAATTCCTGGAAGAATTCGGCGCGTTTTTCAATTAGCAAAAGCTTTTCATCTATCGTCATTTTCTCGCGAAACGCGATCTCGCCGATTGCGGCTCTCTCTGTTTTTAAAAAGGGAATCAAAGCGGCATCTGCCGCGCCCGCGCGCATTTCTCTTTCCGAAGAAACCATCACAAAAGGCTCCTTTGCCGAAAGGATGATCTTGGCTGCGCTCTCGCAGGCAAGTCCGATGCCCCATTCGCATTCCTCCTCGGAAAGAACGTTATAAAAGCGCGGATGCTCGTGGCAGATGTCGCAGAGCGCCCCCTCGCCCTTTGCGAGGATAATGCGGCAAAGGCCTCTTTCGTCAAGATGCGGGCATCGTCCGCCCTCCGTCAGAAGAAAGCATCCCTCCTCCGAAAGGCTCTCGCGAATCGTCTCACCGAGCGCGCCGCGCATTTTCCGATATTTCCTTTGCGTTTTTTCATCCACGGGGATCTCCCAGCCGATACAGCAGCTGTCGCGGCACTTGTCCGCAATGCAGGAAAAATCCTTCGTATATAAAGGTGCTTTGTAAATCATAAATTTCTCCGATTGCAAAATGCAAGAGGCTACCCGCAAGGATAGCCTCTTGTTTCATTAACGCGTATAAACGCAGTTTCCTTTAACGATCGTCTTATAAATATTGATATTCTCGTCGAAGATAACGATGTCCGCATCATAGCCTTCCTTCAGCTCGCCAACGCCGTTAAGACCGAAAATACGCGCAGGCGTCTTTGCCGCCATCTTAACCGCATCGGTCAAGGGAAGCTCTGCAAGCTGAACGATATTGCGCACAAGGCGGTCTGCCGTGGCAACGCTGCCTGCGAAGGCCGAGCGGTCGGGAAGCTTTGCAACGCCGTCTTCGATAAAGATCTCCATGCCGTTCTCGGCGCTTCCGATGATGCTGGGGCCCTCGGGCATGCCTGCGGCGCGGATCGAGTCGGTGATCAGGCAAACGTTGTCCGTGCCCTTTACCTTGCAGATCAGCTTCAGAAGCGAAGCGGGCAGATGGCATCCGTCCGCAATGATCTCAACGGTCATATCGTCGTTGAGGTATCCCTCTTCAACAACGCCCGTATAGCGGTAAGCATTCTTTCTGTGAACGATGCTGCAGCCGGAATAGAAGTGCGTGATGTGGGTGAAGCCCCAATCAAATGCATCGCGAACCTCCTTGTCCTCCGCATCGCTGTGTCCGATGCAGGGAAGGCATCCGTGCGCCTTCAGATATTCCGCAAATTCCTTGCCGCCCGCAAGCTCGGGTGCGGCAGACCAGCGCAGAATGTGATCGGAGATTGCGAAAACCTTCTCGTATTCCTCGGGCATGAAGTTGCGCAGGTATCTGGGGTCCTGTGCGCCTGCCTGTGCGGCCGCGAAATAAGGTCCCTCAAGATGAACGCCGGGCATATAAGCGCCGTGCGTTTTGGAATCGCGAACGCGCTCGTAAGCCTTCAGCGCGCGCGCAAGATCGTCAAAATTTGAGGAGGTGATGGTGGGAAGAACGGTGGTTGCGCCGTGCTCCGCCTGGAAAGCGGTTGCCACAAGGAAGGCCTCGTCCGTTCCGTCCAGGAAGTCAAAGCCCTTCGCACCGTGCGTGTGCGTGTCGATAAATCCGGGGGAAACGAACATTCCCTTCGCATCGATCACCGCATCGGCCGCTCTCTCCTCCTTCGTAACGGCGAGGATCTTCTCGCCCTCAAAATAAAGGGTATAGCCCTCAAGGATCTTTTCATCCAGGATGATCTTTCCGTTTTTAATTGCCTGAATCATATCTTTTCTCCTTTTGGAAGATCAAATTTTGGGAACAACGATTTCGATTTCCTTGTTTTCGGTGAAAGCACGGATGGTCGCATCGATCACGGCAACGGGAACTGCAAGATACTCGAGCGTTCTGTCAACCTTGCCCGTCTTGATCGCTTCCAGGAAGGGAACAAGCTCGTCGATGTGCTTTTCGCCGCTCAGGTCGATCGCAGGAGCGAAGGTCTTCTGATCCTTGCCGTAGATGGTAACGCCGTAGTCGCCGCCGTAGAATGCGTTGACGGTGAAGTTTTCGTACTTATAAATAGCGGAAACGCTGTCCTTATTCGCGCATGCGATAACGGACTTCACGTCCGTGCCGAAAACGGAAAGCATCATCTCTGCCAGATGCTGGGTATAGAACCAGAAGTTTCCGTAATCGTTCACCATGTTGACGGGAGCGCTCACCGCGCCGCCGATCGCGAAATCGGGATTTTCAAGCATAAATTTCTTTGCTTCCTTGATTCCGTTCGCGTAAAAAAGCATCGAGCCGCCGGTAACAACGCTGCCGTACTGCTTCTGAAGCTTTGCTACCTCGACAAAATCCTCAATGGATGCCGTGATGGGCTTGTCAAGCCAAACGGGAATGCCTGCCTCCAGGTATTTTCTTGCAAACTTCAGGTGGTCGTCGCCGTGACGCGCGGTCACCATAACGGCGTCTGCCTCGCCAAGGAAATCGTCGTAATGCTCTGCGTATCTCGTGCAGGAGCACATGCCCGAAAGTCTTTCCATGCCAACCTTAACGTCCTCGCGGCCGCTTTCGCCGTAGAAGCCGATCAGCTCAAAATCGGGGAAGCGCTTCTCGCCCTCCTTGGGAGCGAGCGCAGAAGCAAAATGCCAGGCGTGGCTGTTTTCAATTCCGAGAATTGCAATCTTAATCATATTCGTAATCTCCTTTTATTCTCTTCCGATGAGTTTTAAAAGATTTTGCATGCAAATGCAGCTGGGGGCATATCCGCCGTCCGAGATCGCAGAGCCCTTGGGGTTTTTGAGTGTTGCCTCATCAATCGTGCCTGCGGGGCGGTAATGCGTCTCCAGCATCACCTCGCCTGCGTAGCCCGCCTCCTTGAGAGCCTTGAAAATGCCGGGGTAGTCCACAGCTCCCTCGCCAACCGCGGTGGCAACCGTCTCGCCGCCCTCGCGCACGGCATCCTTGATGTGCACGTGGCCGAGCATATCCTTAATTGCAAGATAGCCGTCGGGGAAGGGGATCTCGTCCGTCGCATAAATATTGTTGCCGGGATCGTAAAGCGCCTTGAAACAGGGCTTATCTACCACGGAAACCAGCTCCGCAATGTCCGCGCAGCAATGGCAGTTCGTAGTCGGCTCGCTTTCAATCAGAATGGTGATGCCTGCGGCCTCTGCGGCGGCATAGGCCTCCGCATAAGCATCGCGGATCATCGCTCTCGTAACGCCTTCGTTTGCAAGGAAATCAAAGCAGCGGATCTTTTTCGCTCCGAGGATCTTTGCAAAGGTGATCAGCTTCTTGAATTTCTCGGTGTGGAGCTTGATATTCTCCTCCGAGTATTCGCATTTGAACATCGGGGAGGAGATCGCCGTCACGGGAATGCCGTAGCGATCGGAAAGCGCCTTGATTTTGAGGATGTCCTCCTCCGTGTAATCAAAAGGCCCTTTTTCGTATGCGGAGCGGAGCTCAACGCAATCGAGCCCGTAGGTTTTTGCAAAATCGAGAGCAACCTCAAAATCCTGCGAAACCTCGTCGGTAATAACACCAATACGCATCGTGATTCTCCTTATTTCAGAAGCGCCGCGCTGTCCGCGTCGCAGTAGAGGATGCAGTTGTCGCTGATTCGCATAACGGTTGCGGGGCAGGCCTCGCCAATCGCACCGTTCACGGTCTCGTTGACAGCCCAGGCCTTGGTCGGCGCGGGAACAACGCAGAACTTGTAGGTTGCGCTCATCAGCATGGGAACAGTCAGCGTCATCGCGTATTTGGGAACGAGATCGATCGATGCAAAGCATCCGTCGTTCACCTGCTGCTGGCGGCACTTTTCGTCAAGAGAAACCGCTTTAACGAGCGCGGGATCATTGAAATCCGCAACGTGGGGATCGTTGAAGGCGATGTGTCCGTTCTCGCCGATACCCATGCAAACGATGTCGATCGGATGCGCCTTCAGAAGTGCGGCGTAGCGTGCGATCTCGGCATCCTTCTCTGCGCCTGCATTGATGAGGTTCACAGAACCAAAGGGCTTTTTGTCGAAGATGCCTCTCTTAAGGAAGTTGGAGAAGCATTGGGGCGCGTTGGGATCGAGGCCGATGTATTCATCCATGTGAAAGGCGTTGATTCTGCCCCAATCGATGCCCTCCTCCTCGCAAAGATGCGCGAGGAGATCGTTCTGAGAGGGAGCGGCGGCGAAGATCATGTTGATCTCTGCCTTCTCCTTCTGGAGCGCGCGGATGCAGTTTGCAACGTCCTTGGCGGCGTCCGCACCCATCAGATCGCGGTTTTCAAAAATTTTAACGGAAAGCTTGTCCTTTTCAAAGCATTTCATAAGGTCGTCTCCTTGAATTAAAAATCATTTGATACTATTATAAAGTGTATTTTGGAAAAATGAAATATCCATTCATAACCAATCGATTAACAAAAGTAACCTTTTTGAGAAAAAACACACCTTTACACTTTATTTTACTAAAAAATTTAAAAGAAGTCAATAAAAAAACGTAAGAACGCAAAAAAATGAAAGGGATAGATAAAAATTGTAAAACAAAAAAAGAATTTCAAAGCCGTTTATATTCCGTTTATAATCGGTTGCTAAAATAGAGAAAAACGGAGAGGAGAATTTTGTCATGCGCAAAAGAGAAGAACGGAAGAAAAAATGGCTCTTTTGGGTATTCCATCGCCGCGCCATGGTGGCGCTGATGATCCTTCTGCAGATCGCCTTTCTCGTGCTTGCCGTAACCGCGTGGGCGCGAAGGCCCGGCGCCGCGTTTTGTATGTGGGGCTTCACGGTCGTTGTCATCGTCTATGTTCTTCTTCGGCATGGAGAGCGCGTGGCCTTTCTTCCGTGGATCGTTTTGTGTCTTGCCTTTCCCATCTTCGGCGGCCTCTTTTATTTCGCCTTTCATCTTGGCGCATCCTCGCCCTCCCTCCGCCGTGCCGTGCGCGGTATCGAGGAAAGCATGATTCCGCCCGCCGCCGCGCGATCTCTTTCGGAAGCGGAGGCAATGCATCCGAAAAACGCGCGCTTGATGCGCTATCTTTCCACCGCGGAAAAATTCCCCGTGTATGACGGAAGGGTCACCTATCTCCCCTCGGGCGAGGACTTTCTTTCTTCGCTTGCAGAGGCACTTTCGGGAGCGAAAAAATATATCTTTCTCGAATATTTTATTATCGAGGAGGGTGTGATGTGGGAGCGCATTTATGAAATTTTAAAGCGCAAGGCCTCCGAGGGCGTTCTGATCCGTGTGTTGTACGATGACGTTGGTTGCCTCCTTCGCCTTCCCTCGGATTTTGCAAAGCGCCTGCGGGCAGACGGCATGGAATGCGCGGTCTTCAATCCCTTTCGCCCGATGCTCAGCGGCCTGCAGAATAACCGCGACCATCGCAAGATCGCCGTGATTGACGGAGAGATTGCCTTCACGGGCGGCGCAAATCTCGCCGATGAATATATAAATGAGATCCATCCCTTCGGGCATTGGAAGGATGCCGCCGTTCGCATGGAGGGCGAGGGCGCACGTGCCTTCGCCGCGATCTTTTTGCAGAATTGGTGTCTATGCCTTGGAAGGGAAGAGCCGCCGGCGCCTTTCCTTCCGCCCGCTTGTGCACCCGTTGATTCGGAAACTCTCATCCAGCCCTATGCGGATAGCCCCCTGGATACAAATACCGTCGGAGAGAGTGTGTATCTTGCGGCCATCGCCTCCGCCGAGAAAAGGCTGTATATCACAACGCCTTATTTTATCGTGGGAGACGGTGTTCTGAAAGCACTGATAGCGGCGGCAAAAAGCGGCGTGGACGTCCGTATCGTAACGCCGCGTATATGGGATAAGCGCCTTGTGCACGCCGCCACTCGCTCGTATTATCCCGCGCTCATCGCAGGAGGCGTGCGCGTGTATGAATATACCGAGGGCTTCATCCATTCCAAAACCGTCACGGCAGACGGAAGCCTCTCCATCGTGGGAACAACGAATTTCGATTATCGCAGTCTTTATTATCATTTTGAATGCGGCGCCGTGATTTACGGAGAAAGCATCGCGGTCGCCCTGGAAAGGGATTTTTTCGATGTTCTTGAGGCGAGTCGGGAAATCACCGCCGCCGATTGCAAAAGCGGCTTCTTCCGCCGTTTGTTCGGTGAGGTTTTGCGTATATTTTCGCCCCTCATGTAATCGGGCGTTGTAATTTTTTTGTATCTATGATAAAATGATAAAAAAATGGCGTGAGAATTTTTGCCGAGCGGCGATTATTTTCAGAAAGGATTTTATATGTTTCGTATTCTCGTAACGGACGATGATAAAAGCACGCGCTTCTTTATCAAGGAAGTGCTGGAGCTTGAGGGATATGATGTTTTCACGGCGGGAAACGGCGAGGAAGCTCTGGAGGTATACGATAGAGAATATATAGACCTCGTGATCGTGGATATCATGATGCCGAGGATGGATGGCTATGCCTTCACCCGCGCCTTGCGGGAAAGCAATAAGGAGCTTCTGGTTTTGATGATCTCCGCAAAGCAGCTGCCCGAGGATCGCAAGAAGGGATTTATCGCGGGGATTGACGATTATATGTCCAAGCCCATCGATCCGGAGGAGCTCGTTTTGCGTATCCGCGCGCTTCTTCACCGCGCGAAGCTGACCGAGAGTCGCCGCATAACCATTGGCGAAGTGGTGCTGGATTACGATAGCTTCACCGTCACCGGGCATGGGCAAAGCCTTGAGCTTCCGCAGAAGGAGTTCATGCTCCTTTATAAGCTTCTGTCGCATCCGGGCAAAATTTTCACGAAGATTCAGCTTATGGATGAGATCTGGGGGATGGACTGTGAAACAGGGTGGGAAACCGTAACGGTGCATATCGGCCGTCTGCGCAAGCATTTTGAGGGCTGGGAGGAGTTCCGCATTGAAAATGTGCGCGGCCTCGGCTATAAGGCGGTGAAGCTTGTATGAGAGAGAAGAGCAGAAGAGCGCACGAGGATCGCAAAACGCAGAGGCAGATGCGCGGCGTATTTATTCTGTTTGCTTTTGGCATCATCGTTTTCTCGCAGTCGCTTTCCACGGCGCTGGAATATCTGATGATACGCTTCGGCTTTGCCCAGGAGAATAATTTTACCTTTTTTGAATCCGCGCTTCTCGTGGGCGGCGTCAGCGTGATTATCGGAACGCTTCTTTCCTGGTTTGCGGGCAGATACGTGCTTCGCCCGTTTGATGCATTGCTAAAGGGAATGTCCGCACTTTCGGATGGAAAATATGAGATTCGTCTGCGTGAGCGGCGCGGGATATACCATCGCGCCTACCGCGCCTTTAATAATCTTGCCGGTGAGCTTGAAAAGGTGCAGATCCTCCGCTCGGATTTTGTCAATAATTTCTCCCATGAGTTTAAAACGCCCCTGGTTTCCATGCAGGGTCTTATCGGATTGATGAAGAGCCGCCGCCTGCCCGAAGCAAAGCAGCAGGAATATCTTTCGGTCATCGAGGAGGAGTTGAAGCGGCTCTCGATGATGACGACCAACGTCTTGCACATGACGCGCTTGGATGCGCAAAATATCCTGACGGACGTTGTTACCTATAATCTCTCCGAGCAGCTGCGCACCTGTCTTCTGATGCTTGAAAAAAGATGGGAGGATAAATCGCTCTCGCTTTCGGTTTCAGACGAGGAGATCATGCTCTTTGCCAACGAGGATTTGATGAAGCAGGTGCTTCTCAATCTTTTGGATAATGCCATTAAATATTCGCCGATCGGCGGCGCCTTGTCCATCTCTTGCGAGAGGAAGGAAAGGGACGTTGTGATCCGTGTCCTGAACGAGGGGCCGGAAATTCCCGAGGAGGAGAGGGAAAAGATATTCACGAAATTTTATCAGTCGGATTCCGTCGGAGAAAAGAAGGGAAACGGCATCGGTCTTTCGGTTGTAAAGCGCATCATTGCGCTTCATAGCGGCAGTATTCGCAGTCTTCGCGAGGGGGATTTCACGGTTTTTGAGATAACGCTCCCCAAAAGAGGAAGATAAAAAAATTTTATTCTAAAAAAACTTGCAATCGGCAGGAAATTGTGTTACAATGAATGAAAATAAAAGAAAAAAGAGGAAGACATGTCATGGATATGAAAAAATATTACGATCTCTTCACCTCCGAGCTCAAGGATTCCTGCATCCCCTTTTGGCTGAAGTACGGCCAGGATAAGGAATTCGGTGGCGTAACCACCTGCCTTGACCGCTTCGGAGAGGTGTATTCCGAGGATAAGAGCGTTTGGATGCAGGGCAGATGCGGCTGGATGTTCTCCTATCTCTATAACAATTTTGAGAAAAATCCCGAGTATCTCACCTTCGCCAAGAGTTGTATCGACTTTGCGAAGAAGCATTGCATCGATGAAACCGACGGAAGAATGTATTTCACCGTAACGAAGGACGGTCGTCCCCTCCGTAAGAGAAGATATTGGTTCAGCGAAACCTTCTATATCATTGCCAATGCGGAATATTATATGGCAACGGGAGACGAGGCCTGCCTTGCCGAGGCTGTGAAGTATTATGACTTCGTTCTCGGTATGTACCGCGATCCTGCAACCGATCCCTTCAAGATCACTCCCAAGTCCTATGCCGAAACGAGAGATACCAAGGGACTTGCAGGCCCGATGATCATCCTGAACGTAACCGCCATTATGCGTGATGCGGATAAGGCGAGAGCGGATTATTACAACGCCATCATTCCCACCTTGATCGAGGATATCAAGAGCTTCCATAATGAGGAATATAACGCAATGTTTGAGGCCATCGGTGCAGACGGAAGCTTTATGCTCGATAGCGCAACCACGCGTGTGATCAACCCCGGTCACGATATGGAGTGCAGCTGGTTCATTCTTGCCGAGGCGCTGAAGAGCGGTGATAAGGAAAGCCTTGCCTTCGCGGAGAAGATCTTCCTTGAGGCATTTGAGCGCGGCTGGGATAAGGAATACGGCGGCATCCTCTACTTCAAGGACGTTCTCGGAAAGCCCGTCGAGGCATACGAGCACGATATGAAGCTCTGGTGGCCGCATAACGAGGCGATCATCGGCTCGCTGATGTTCTATCGCGCCACCGGAAAGCAGGTGTTCGCGGATATCTTTGAGAAAACCGTAGACTATGCCTTTAAGCACTTCTCGGATAAGGAAAACGGCGAATGGTTCGGCTATCTCCGCCGTGACGGAAAGCCCACCGAGCCCCCCTGCAAGGGTCATACCTATAAGGGTCCCTTCCACGTAATGCGTATGCTTGCCATGTGCATTCCCATGCTGAAAGAAAATTAAAAAAAGTGCCCGCAGCCTTGGCGCCCCATTCTTGCGTGAGCTGCGGGCAAAAATTATGTCAAACTTTCGTTTGAGTTTATTTTTCTATGCTATAATACGTCCATATCCTCGAAAAATGTCGAAAAAACGAGGAAGTGGGCGTATTTTTTTTATTCTGTGCATAGGAGGTTTTTCGTTATGAATCCGAATCGCAAAGCATGGTTCAAGGTATATGCGGGAATGCTGAAGGCAACCAAAAAGGAGAGCCGTTTCGTATATCTCGATAAAGAATTTTGTGACGGAGCCGTGATCCTTTCCAACCACGTGGGAACGGCAGGGCCTCTGTCCTTTGAGCTTTTTCTGGATAAGCCAACGCGCTTTTGGGGCGCGCATGAAATGAACGGCACTCTCGGCAGTATGTATAAATATCAAAGCGAGATTTTTTATCATGAAAAGCGCGGGTGGAATCTTTTTGGCGCGCGGATGTTTTGCTTGATCGCCTCTCCGCTCACGTGGCTTTTCTATAAAGGGCTGAATCTTATATCCACCTATCGTGATATGCGCCTGGCGCACACGCTTCGTGAGTCATGGGAGGCGCTCCGAGACGGAACGAGCATTGTGATCTTTCCCGAGGTTTCCGATAAAGGATATCTTGACGTTTTGGAGGGCTTTCACGGCGGCTTCTTGCTGCTTTTGGAATTTTGCAAGAGGCGCGGCATGGATGTTCCCGTCTACGTAACCTATTACAATAAAGAAAATCAAGCGCACGTGGTGGATAAGCCGATCCTCTATAGCGAGCTTCTGCGGCTGTATCACGATAGGGAATCGCAGGCGGCATATCTCCTCGCGCGTTGCAATCGTTTGGGCGAAATTTCCAAAAGTCTCGGAGAAGCGGATGCGCTCCCCGAGGATC
>JAZQWS010000394.1:0-1171 GCA_045632465.1 Eubacteriales bacterium | reverse complement strand
CTTGCATGCGTATTTTGCATTGTGATCGGTGAGGGTAAATTCATAGGCGGGGCCGCAGACCTCAAAGCCGTAGCGCGCATAGCGCTGTCTTGCGCCCCCGAGGCGCGCACCGATTGCCCCTTGCCGCTTCGCCTCTTCGATGGCAAGCGGAAAGATTTTTGAGAAATAGCCTTTGCCCTCGTATTGCGGGAGCGTTGCCACGTTTCCGGTGGTGAAAAAAAGAAATTCCTCGCCGCCGATCACCGTGCGCAGGGGATAAACGCCGACAACGGCGGCCATTTTTCCGTCCTCAAAAACAGCGATATGCCGCTCCATGTGCAGATCGTCCTCGATCCACATTTTGGGTTGCTCTAAGTCGAAATGCATCGGGCGGCCGTATTTTGTGCCGAAGGTATCGTTGAGAAGCTCCATCAGCTCCTTCATGTCTTCTTTTTTTAATTTGCGGATCTCAACCATTGCTTATGCCTCCGTGATCTTGAAGGTTTTGGTTTCGCCGAGATAGGCGTCAAATTCGATCTCGGTTACGTTTTCGCCGTAGAATTTTTCCTCATACGCTTCAAAGACGGAAACGGGGCGCGGGAAGCGGAGCGTTTTCTTGCCCGTGTGATCCGCGTGGAAGGTCAGATAGTTTCTTCCGGCGTAGAGAACCTCGTCGCTCTCCGTGTAAATATGGCATCCCGCAAAGCGCGCGATTTCGCGCAGGGCGGCGCTTGAAATGTGCTTGGAGTTGTAGTAAACCGAGGTATAGCCGTCCATCTCCTTGACCGAAACGGCGGGGTAGCCGCTGGTCAGAAAATAGGCAAGGTGCTTTGTCCCCGCATCCTTTGCGTAGAGCATCGGGTAGAGGTAGGGCGGAAATTTCGAATACGCATCAATGCGGCGGCCTGCCAGCATTTCGTGCCTTCTTCTTGCGAAGTTGCCGAAGATCTCACGCTTGTCAAGGTTCATAGAGATATCGTGGCTTTCGCCGTTCCATCGGAAATTCGGGTCAAAATAGTGGTCCTCCTCGGCAAAGGAAATGCCCGTCAGATCCTCCATGTTTTTCACGCTGTTATGCGGCTCGGAATCGGGATCAATAAAGCCTGCGCCGTGCAGGAATACGGCAACGGCACCGTCCTTTTTCAGCTTTCTTTTGATTGCCTCGCGCTCTTTTTTCGTCAAAACGTAAGTG
>JAZQWS010000393.1:0-15783 GCA_045632465.1 Eubacteriales bacterium | reverse complement strand
CTTTGAAAATCTGCCGATCCTTCTTGCGGCTCTGCATTTCGGCCCGATCGCGGGCATGCTCGTTGGCATCGTGGCAGACCTGCTCGGCTGCGTGATGGTTGGATACACGATCAATCCGCTGGTGACACTCGGAGCGGCGATAATCGGCCTTGTCGGCGGTCTTGCACCCTATTATATTCCGAAAAGACTGCCGCGACTCGCGCGTATCGTTCTCGCCGTTTCGCTCGCGCACCTTTGCGGCTCGGTTTTTATCAAGACCGTTGGGCTTGCCGCTTACTACACGATGCCGCTTTTCGTTCTGATGCTCTGGCGGCTTCTTAACTATGCAATCATTGCGGCGCTCGAAAGCGCGCTTCTCTATCTGCTTTGCAAAAATCCCGCGATCGCAAAGCAGCTTCGCAGATTGAATAAAAATTCTTTTCTGCTTTAACTCGAAAGGAAAACGATTATGACCTACGAAGAGGCTTTAACCTATATTCACAGCGTGAACGGCATGTTTTGCAAGCCGGGACTTGAGCGGATCACCACGCTTTGCGAGGGGCTTGGAAATCCGCAAAAGGATCTGAAATTCATCCACGTGACGGGAACGAACGGCAAGGGCTCCTTCTGCTCGATGCTGACCTCCGTGCTTTCGCGCGCGGGTCTTCGCGTTGGCCGCTTCACTTCTCCTTATCTTCGTTTTTTCAATGAACGAATTGCCATCAGCGACGAGCCGATTTCAAACGATGCGCTTTGCGATCTCGTGGAGCGCGTTCGCCCTATTGCAGACGCGATGACCGACAAGCCCACCGAATTTGAGCTGATCTCCGCGCTCGGCTTCCTTTATTTCAAGGAGGCGGGATGCGACGTTGTTGTGCTGGAGGTTGGCATGGGAGGCCGCTTCGATTCCACGAACGTGATCGACAAAGCCGCCCTCTCCGTGATCACGGGCATTGCGCTCGATCACACAGCGTTTCTCGGCGACACCGTTGAAAAGATCGCATACGAGAAGGCAGGCATTATCAAGAACGGATGCCCGGTTCTTTCCGCCGTGACGGAGGATGGCCCCGCCGCCGTGATTGAAGAGGAGGCGCGGAAAAAGAACGCGCCCTTGCGCGTGGTTGACAAATCTGCCGTGCGCGTGAAGAGATGCGATTTTTCCGGCACAGTTCTGGATTTCCTCGGATTTTCCGACATTCAGATCTCGCTTCTCGGCTTATATCAGCCCGAAAACGCCGCGCTTGTGCTTGCGGCCGTTGAAGAACTTCGGAAGGCGGGATTTTCGATTTCCGACGAGGCCGTTCGCTCCGGCATGCGCAAAGCATACTGGCCCGGCCGCTTTGAGATCCTGCGCAGAAAGGATCCCATGATTCTCTACGACGGGGCACACAACCCGCAAGGCATTGCCGCCGCCGTGAAGAGCCTGCGCCACTATTTCGGTGACGAAAAATTGACTGTTCTCAGCGGCGTTCTCAAGGACAAGGACTATTTCACGATCGCGAAGGATCTTGCAACCATTGGCGCAGAGGCCTTTACCTTCACACCGATGAATCCGCGCGCGCTGGATGCCGAAGGCTATGCGGAGGTGCTGACCGATGCGGGCATCAAGGCAACCGCCTGTGACTCGCTGAAGAATGCCTACAAGGCGGCACTTGCAAACGCAAAGAAGACGGAACGCGCTCTGGTTTGCCTCGGCTCGCTTTACACCTACAAGGATCTGATGGAATACATCGAAAACAAATAAAGGAGATTTTTATCATGCCAATGATCGTTACACATACCACCGCGACTGTCACCAAGGAGAAAAAAGAAGCGCTTACCCGCGCGCTCGGCGAGGCGATCACGCTGATCCCCGGAAAGAGCGATGCTTATCTTATGCTGGAATTTGCGGGAGATTGCGAAATGGCTTTCCACGGCGATACCTCTCTCCCTCTCGCTTTCGTTGAGGTGAAGCTTCTCGGAAAATCCACGAGGGCGGCATATGAAGCACTGACCGCTCGCATCTGCGATATTTTAAAGGATGAGCTCGGCATTCCGACGAACGGAACCTACGTGAAGTACGAAGAGATCGAGCACTGGGGATACGATAGGCACAATTTCTGAAAATTTACATTTTTACAATAAAAAACACCGTTGCATTTCTTCATACAAAGAAAGGTAATGCAACGGTGTTTTTTTGCTTTTTGGAAACAATTATTTACATATTCAGCACAATGCTATGCGAAATACTTTCCTCATACTTTCTTCTGAGAAAGTAATTCATACATTCTTCGGCGATCGAATCCGTGGAATATTCCACCGTGAGAAGCGAAAATCCTATAGACGAAAGCGATGACACGTTATCAAATCCCGCGAGGTGCGGGGAGGGCGAAAGGCCGAGATGCTTGATGACACGCAAAACGTAATGATCCGTGGAGCAAACAATGCTCGCGCAATCTGCGGAAAGCTTCTCCTCCTCCGTCACGATCCGATAGGTCCTGCCATGCTCTTTCATAGCCTTCTCAAATCCCAGCAAGCGCAGCTTCTGCGCGTTTTTCTTATGCAGCTCATTTTTAAGAATCGGCGCAAAATACTGGATTTCTCCATCATTCGCCCTTTCAATCACACAGCATGACAAATCGTACATGGCTCGCGCATCGTCGATTCCGACGTGCGGCAGATCGAACAAGCGATTTCCTACCGTGACCATCGGGATTCGGATCGAATGGAGATAATTTTTATATTCCTCCGTGTCACTGCCGACCGAAAAAAGAACGATGCCGTCTACGCCAATATAGCGGAAATAATCCAAGGCGGCTCTTTCCGCCTTTATATCCTTGCCCGAGAAGAGAAAAATCACGGAATATCCGTCTGCCTTTGCCTTTTGTGTCAGGCTCATGGCCAGCTTTGAAAAAAATGCATTGTATAAATCAAAGAGAACCACGCCGATCAGCATAGAGCGACCGCTCTCGGCATTCACGCGCGGCAGATATTCATATTCACGCGCGACTGCCAATATTTTCTCCTTCGTTTTCGGATCGATCCCGGCGCGATCGTGCAGAGCGCGATCCACCGTTCCCTGCGAGACACCGCAAATGCGGGCAAGCTGCGTTGTCGTTATACCCGAAAACCGCCTCATACGATTTCGATCTCCAGCGTTTTTTCAATCACGATAGGATCAAAAGCAACGCAGGCGCCTTCGGCACGGAAAGAAATCGGCTTTCCATCCGCTTTCACGGCACGCACCGTTTTTCCGATGGGCAGACCGTAGGATGCGAGAGACAAGCCTTTTCCGTAAACCGAAAGCGTATGCTTTTCGGGCGTGATGCACGCATTCCCCCAGGTTTCGGCAATGCTGAAGAGATAGTTACCTCCTTTTTTGGAAATCGGAGAGAAGCCGATATGCTTTTTCATCATATCAAAGCTGAAGCCGCTATAGATCGGAAGCAATGCAAAGGAAGCCATCGAGCGCGCATAATTGTTTCCGCACTCGATCTCGTTCCACGGATTGCGCTTTTCGCCATCGTAACGGTCACGGATAGCTTTTACCATGGTTTCTCCCTCTTTCGCGAATCCGTTTGCGATCATCAATGCGGCCGCGGCATATTCAAATCCCGTCATGCATTCCTCGCAATACGAGATCGGGATCGCGGGCTTTTCCCTTCCCTCGGGATAGGTGCAAATCAGCATTCCCGCCTCGTCATCCACCGCGAAATTGCGCCACATATTGGCAATCTCACGCATACTCTCCTTGAAACTGTTGCGATAAAGGCTCATGAGTGCCGTTTTCTTCTTTTCGGAATCGAAAACGCCGGGGCGACCGATCAGCACGGCATGGAAATCCGCCAGCATCTGATCAATGATGCATCCCTCTCCCACCTGATATTTGATCTGCTCTGTTTCGGAATTCCAATATTCCTCCGCGCCGAAGCGATCGAGCATCGCCTTATCCGCAAGATTCACGCGATGATAAAAATATTCTCCGTTGAAGAGATTTTCATTCGTCCATTCTCTTCCCTTTTTGTAAATGGCGCGGTATTCCTTCGCTCTTTCCGTCTCGCCGACAAAATCTGCGATCTGCGCCGCGCAATCCAGCGCAAGAAGATAAAAGCCCTGCATCCAAGAGCTGGGACCGAAGAGCTCAACGTCCAGCGTGTGATGCTGTCTACCCTCCAAAACGCCATCCTTATCGGCATCCCAGCGATCGGGATTGTGCTCCGACCACGCGTATTCAAGCATACGGAAAACATCCGATGCATGGGCGCGCATCCAATCGCCGTCACCCGAAATTTTCCATTCACGGTAACACTTGATCACCTCACCCATCTGCCCATCCAGGCAAGCACGAAAAAGCTTAGCCTCTCGGCCGAGCGGAAGCGGAATGCGAAAATGGGTGGCACCGCTCTCCGTTAAGCCGTATCGCATCGTGTTTTCGCGCAGGGTTCGCTCAAGCGAGGGGAACAAAAACGGAAGCGCATACGCATAATTCCAAACGTGCTGACAGCTTCCGTAGCAAGAACCCGCATGCTCGTTGCATCCTTCCCAGCCCCAAAGCGTTCCGTCCTCATAACGCAGAACCGTTGGGGATCGAAGCACAGAGAGATTGGCAGAAATCGCATCGATCGCGGGAGCGGGGAGACTGCTGTTTTGCAAAGCATCCGCAAAGCGCTCGGTTTTCTCCGAAAGCTCGTCAAAGCGAGAGAGCGCGTATTTCGCGGAATCGACCGCACTTTCAAATTTCGTTGCATAGTAATTTTTCCAGGAAATATCCTTGCCGTTTTCGTCCTTATAAGGACTCCAATAATTATAAGCGTTCGGCACGTTCCAGGAGAGAACGAAACGGATTTTTTTCTTGCCGTGCGGCGCAAGGCTTGCATAGGTGGCAAGCGTTGCATGATCCCGTTTTCCCGGCGTGTCGTAGGTTCTTTCGGGCAAGCGATCTCCTTTGCTGAAGGCATTCCAGTACATGGTTTGCTCGTCACACCAGCTTCCGCGATACCAAAACGCCTCAACGACGCTGTCACTATGATCGGTTACGGCGCAAAGCTCGCAGTATCCGATCTCTTCCTTCGTTACCCCTGCGTTTTTGAGGAAAACACCGGAGATTCCTCCTTCCGAAATCGCCTCATTGAAAGCAGAGAGCGCGGGATTGCAAACGGTGAAGGCCAAAGAGATATCGATCTCGCGATCGGTTGTATTTTCAAGCTCCCATTCAAAAAAGGCAACGGGAAGGCTCGAATGAAAGTCATCCTGAGGAATAAATGGACTCAGAGCACGAAGCCTTGCGAGGACGGGAAAGCCCTCCTCGGAAAGAGAAAGCAAGGCAACGGGAAATTTTCCTTCCATTTCGGTCTCTTTAAAATGCGGATAGCCCGCCATGGAAAATTCGTTCGCTCCATGGCCGAAATCCGTGCCGTTCCCGCCGCCGCTCCTACCGATTAGGGGCTCGCAGGTATCCCCTTGCAAAACCTTGGCTTGCACCCGATCGCCGTCACGCACGGAAAGCGCAAAATGCGTATATCTGTTGTGTGAGTTTTTGTTCGGGCGATTGAAGATCTCAAAATCCACGAGCGCTCCGTTGCCCGCAAGGCCGATGCATCCCGCTCCGATGCCGCCAAGCGGAAAGGATATATTTTTCGTTTTTTCATTGCGATAGATCATTTCTTTTCCTCCACTTTTTTGAATAAGCTTTTCTTTATTATAGCAAATAATGTGCGCCGTGTCAATTTACACGAAAAATTTTGCGTTTTGCTTTTAAACCGCGGAAAAATGAAGGTATTGCAGGATTGTGTTATTGACAGCGACCATATCGCGTGTTATAATGATAATCAAAGAACAATTATTATAACACGAAAAAAACACAGGAGGCCTCATATATGCACGGCAGAATGCTTTTTACCGACAAGAATCATATCCTCGCACAGCGCGAAATCTTCCCCGCCCTTCCGGTGCCGGCGGCCACGCGGCTTTCGGTTGGCAAGCGAGCGGAAAGCGGCTTTTTGGGCTTCGGCGTTGCCATCACGCCATCCTCCTGCTACCTTTTAAGCAAAATGGATCCCGAGGAAAGAAAAAAGCTCCTGACCTATCTTTACGGCAAGGATGGGCTTGGTCTGGGGATCGGAAGGCTCTGCATCGGCTCGAGCGACTATTCTCCCGAGATGTATTCTTACGATGACGTGGAGGGAGATACCTCGCTTGCGCATTTTTCCATCGAGCGCGACGAGCCCTACGTGATTCCGATGATCAAGGAAATTCTTAAAATCCGCCCCGATCTTTATCTTTTTGCATCTCCATGGAGTCCGCCCTATTGGATGAAAACAGAGGGCAATATGTGCGGCGGCTTTATGCGCGACATATACCTTGACACTTACGCCGACTATATCATAAAGTTTTTGGAGGCCTATGAGGCGCACGGCATTCATATTTCGGCTCTCACGCCGCAAAACGAGCCACTGAACGATCACGGAGGCACTATGCCCGGTTGCGTTTGGCCTTCGGAAACCGAGGCAAATTTTATCAAAATTCTGAAAAAGAAGCTGCATAGCAAGGGGCTCGCCACCGAGGTATGGATGCTGGATCACGCCTTTTACAAGGTGGATCGCGCGATCTGGTGCCTTGAAAACTGCGAAGGCCTTGCAAGCGTTTGCGACGGCGTTGCCTTCCATTATTACAGCGGCACGATCGAGCAAACCTACACGCTGAAGGAAAAATTCCCAGCGATTTCTCTGCATTTCACAGAGGGCGGCCCAAGACTCAACGACAATTACGACAGCGACCATTGCAAATGGGGACTGATGGCGGTGAAGGCGCTGAAGATGGGATACCGTTCCTTCACGGGATGGAATCTGATGCTCGACGAGATGGGCGGCCCCAACATTGGCCCATTTATCGGCATTTGCGGCGGACTCGTTACACGGAATTCGGAAAGCGGAGATCTGAGCTACAGCGGACAGTATCGCGCGTTTTCACACATTGCTCCTTACATAACGAAAGATTCGGAGGTCTATCCCATTTCCGTTGGGCGCGACTTTAATATCGCAATGACTATATATCCGACCAGAACCTTTGAGCTCGAGGGTGTTCTGATCAAAAATCCCGACGGAAGACAGATTGCCGTTCTCGTAAATCCCAACGACCGCGGCCTGCAAACGCAGATCGAGATCGGCGGCAAGCTTTGGTACGTCGAGCTTGAAGCGGATAGTATTTCCACGCTGATCGTTACGGGATGATGTAAATATAAGAAACCACCCACAATCCTTGCACGGACGGTGGGTGGTTCTTTTTGGGTTTTATTTTTTCTCTATCAGGAAAAAGTATGGTGCTGTGGGAGAATTGAGAATGCGGAACTTCGAGCAACAGAGCTTGAAGCGGCTGAGCGTTGCAAGATATTCCTCCAGCATTTCGCCCTCCAATGCGCCCTCCTCATGACCGGGATAGATGGCAACCAGAAGAACGCCATCCGGCGCGAGGGCTTCGATCGCAGCCTGCACGGCGGGGAGGGTGGTTTCACGCATGGTGGTGATATGCTTCTTTCCGCTTCGCGGAAGATAGCCGAGATTGAACATTCCTGCCTTGATGGGCTCTTGGATATAATTGGCGAGGTTATGATGGGAATCGCAGATCAGGGTATAATTCTCGGGCGCGCCGTTTGCCTCGAGATGCGCGCGCGTGGAGACCAAGGCCTCCTCTTGGATATCAAAGGCATACACGCGGCCGCTTTCGCCGACGGTTTTGGATAAAAACAGCGTATCGCCTCCGTTACCCATCGTGAAATCTGCGGCCACATCCCCCTCGGAGAGATGCTGAAGGATGAAATATTGATGCAATTCGTTCAGGTCGATCATAAGCTTTCTTTTTCTCTTTTCTTTATTTTCCGTTTCCTTTTCGGTACAGGCTTCCATGGCTCACTCCGCTTCGACCTGCTCGGGAGAGGCGGCGGGCTTTACGTACGCCGTGTAATTCGTTTTATAGATCACGAAGCCGCTCTTTGCGCCGGTTGGCTTTTTGATATTTTTCACGCGGGTGTAATCCACGGGGACGAGATCTCCCTCTCTGCCCTTGGAATGATAGGCGGCCACGGCGGCGGCCTGCGTGTAATCCAGCTCGGAGGGCTCTTCCCCATCGCAGAGAAGCAGGGCATGCGAGCCGGGCATATCCTTGGCATGAAACCAAAGGTCTCCCTTGGTGGCAACCTTGAAGGTGAGATAATCGTTCTGCGTATTGTTTTTTCCGACGAGCAGACGGTAGCCCGATGCGGTTTTGAACTCCATGGGCTTCTGCTTCTGCACCTTCTGCGGACGGTAACCCTTCATGCGGGATGCATAGCCGCTGTGATACAATTCGTCTCGGATCTGAAGAAGATCCTCCTCCGAGGTGGCACGCAGAAGAAAATCCTGCACGCTTTCAAGATAAAGAAGCTCGCGCTCCCATTCCTCGATCAAGGCCGTTAAGGTAATGCGGGCGTTTTTCTGCTTGGTATAAAGCTTATACATTCTTTGTGCGTTTTGCGCGGGAGAGAGGCGACCATCCAGCTCAATCGTGATCTCGGGGCAAGTTTCATCGTAATAATCCACGGTGGTAAACGAGGTGTCGCCGCGCTTCAGCTGATAAATATTCGCGGTGATGAGATCACCGTTTCGCTTGTACTGCGCGGCGCGCTCGCTCTCGATCAATGCTTCTCTTTGCAGGGCGATCTTTTTCTCGGTGCGGCTCATGGCATGAGAAAGAAGCGTCAGCACATCATGGGCGCGCTGATGGATCTTTTCAAGACGGTCACGCTCGGCAAAATAGGAATCGAACATGGCGGAAAAATCCGCATAGTGCGTTTTTTCAACGGCTTCGCCGTGATAGGTGATATCCATATACGAATGGTCCGAGGGCTTGCCCTGCGCGCTATACACGACGGTTGGCTGATAATCGTGGCTGATAAGAAGCTTCTGCCAGGTCAAAAAGGCTTCGTATACACGCGCTTTGTCGGCTTCGGCGAGGGGCGTGTCGATCCCACCCGTGGCGCGGAAGCAAAGCTCGTGCGCAATCTGGGTTGCGATGCCGCAGAAGGCGGAGGTGATGAATTTTTCCACGCTTCGCTCGGGAGAAAAGGCTTTCCAGCGCTCGGAAAAATCCTTTTCGGTTGCCTCCAGGGGCGAGATCTTTCCCTGCCCCTCGGGGAGGCGGTAGAGCATACCCGGGAGAACCTGGCGGATCGTGGAAGCGGAGAAATCGATCAGCTTCATTGCCGTGATGATCTTTCCCGCTCCGTCCGCCAAAATGAGGTTGGCATACTTGCCCATGATCTCGCAGATCAGGCGAAGCTCCACGGAATATCCCATTTCGTCATATGCGGAGAAATAGAGGATGGCAATGCGGTCAAAGCCGGGCTGCTCCGTGCGCAAAAGGCGCGCGCCGCCGAGGTGCTTGCGCAGCTGCATGCAAAGCACGGGGGCTTTCAGCGGATTTTCCTTATTCTGCTCCGAGAGCTGCATACGCGGAGCATTCGGCCCGACATTGAAAACAAGGCGCTTGGTTTCGCCGCGAGAGCGCAAGACAAGATCGATCTCGTCCGATTGCGGCTGAAGCACGCGCTCCACCTTTGCATCTATAAACCGCGCATCGATCTCAGAGAGAACCGCGCGCATCATACAAGCATCGTATGCCATAAAAATTCCTTTCTTTGAAGCATCCGCCCGCGCCGGGGCAAGGATCACATATTCATGATCGGCGAGATTTTTCGAAGCGATTCCACGGCGCTTGCACCCAAAACACGATACGCGCCGCCTGCCGCCTCATACAAAACTCTCGCTTCTGCGCGACCGACAAAATAAAAATAGGCCAGCGCACACATATACATTGCATCGTCTGCCACGGTCTCACCGATACCGCGCACAACGGCACGAAGCCGAAGCGACCGATTCTCCAAGGATGCGAAGCAAACGGGAAGCCCGAGGCGGGGCGCATCCTTGGAAAAAAGCGATTCCGCCAGCGAGGGATCGACCGCATCCACGCATTCCGATTCAACCAGAATGAATTCAAACGGAGAACGGAAGCGAACCGCCGCATGGCTTGCAAACGGCGCGAAAACGATCGTTTTTTCAAACATTTCTTTACAAATATTTATCTTTTCGGAGATATCCGACAAGGGATTTTGCGAGAGCGGAACAGAAATTGTTTTTCCGTTTTCGCACGAAACCTCCGCAAGCTCCAGCGGCCATCCGAGCTGGACACCAAAATAATAGGAGATGGCACGCATCGCCTCCGGCGTTACCTCCCTACCCCAGAGGGGCGAACGGGAAAGCAGGCCGATATCGGCCGAAAGGGAGGGATAGAGCGCAAGCGCCGCGCACCTTCTTTCCTTTTTGATAAAGGTCTCTGCCGCCTCTCTTGAATCCGAGGAGGCGAGGGGGTATTCTTCTTTTCCGTCACAATAATTTTTTATTCTCATACTGTCACCCAAAGAGGCAATTTGCCTCTCTACAGTATATGACGGATGGATTTTATTTTCTTTTTCCGAGATGCGAGAGGAGAGCCTTTTCCTCATTTTCCACGCGGCCACCCATAACCTCAAAGAGAAGATACGAGAGCGCTTCTCCGATGAGAGCGCCGCGAAGCCCAACGGACGCAAGCTCCTTGCCGCCAACAGCCAAGGATGCAAGCGACACGCAAGGATTTTTTTCGATCAGGCGATCAAGCTCGCCCATGCGGGACGCGGCCGCTTCCCTCTCCTCTGCGGATGCAAGCGCGAGGCGCAGAGCAAGCACAGTTTTTGCCCCGTCCGCTCCGAGGTGATGGAGGAGAAGGCAAAGGCTTTCCTCATCCTTTTTATCCGCATCAAAGAGATGCGAGAGGATGGCGCTGCCGCGGCGCAAAAACGCACGGTCGGTGCGCAAGGCGAGCGCGGCTTTCTCAAAGCGCTCGACAATATACCGCGCATCATGAGAATCCACAGAAACGCAGGCTCCTTCCGTCTTTTGCTGCGCAAAAGCCACCTCCCTCCCGGAGGGAGGCGTAATAGCGAAGAGGAGGAGCATTCTTTCCTCCGCGGAGAGATCCGCGATATCGGGGAGGCGATCGATCGGCACGTTCGCAAGGAACGGAAGCGCGGCGGCGAGGACTTCCTTATATTCCGTGAGCACGCGGCGCGCTTCCTTGCCGCCGAGCAGCTTTCTCCATTCCACAAGCACGCGCTCGGCGCTGACGAAGGAAAGCAAATGGGCGCATTTTCTCATAGCGGCGGCGGTTTCTTCCTCGATCGAGAAGCCAAGCGTCGCAGAAAAACGCAGGCCGCGCAAAATGCGCAACGCATCCTCTGTGAAGCGGCGCTCTGCCTCGCCCACAGCGCGGATGATTTTATTTTCCAAGTCACGTCTGCCGCCGTAAAGATCGGTTAATCCCTCAGAGGGGCTATAACACATGGCATTCACCGTGAAATCACGGCGAGCAAGATCCTCCGCGAGGGTTTCAGAGAAGATCACCTCGGTTGGATGGCGATGGTCGGCATATTCCCCGTCCACGCGATAGGTGGTTATTTCATAAGGCGTACCGTTCAGGATGAGCGTCAAAGTACCGTGCTTGATGCCGGTTTCGATGGTTTTCTCCCCTGCGAAGATCGCCTTCATTTCCTCGGGCTTTGCCGAAGTGGTTATATCAATATCGAAGGGCTCTTTTCCCATCAGGAAATCACGCACGCAACCGCCAACGGCATCCGCACGATGCCCATGCAGGCGAAGCACTTCTATAATATGCAAAACGTCTTCACAAAGCTTGATCTGCACGATGGTTCTCCCTTCTTTTTTCGATATTTTAGTATAACATTTTTTCTTTGGTTTGTCAAATACTTTAAATATATTTTTCGCGCGCAATGAAAAAGAGGCCAAGGAAAGCCTAAAAAGCTTTGCACTCAGCCTCTTTTTGAATCCAAACGGATCTTAACCGATGTTTACAACGCGGTTGGTATCGGATGCGGAAACGATGTGTCTGTTCAGGTAAGCCTGCAGTCTGCGAGGCTTCTTGATGTAGCGCGCGGTTCTAATATCGAAATCGCTAACGCCGGCGATATGAAGATCACCGTAACCGAAGAGCAATCCCCAGAAGGACACCTTCTTGCTCACGCTGGTGATACCCATGAAGAGCATTACCTTTTCCTTCTTATTCAAAAGTCCCTCGCGAACAACGATTCTCTCATCGTAGAACTCAATCTTCGTCTGCTTCAGAACAAGAATCTTGAAGAAGAACCAGATGAAGAAGAACGCATAGATCGCTACGGGAACAAACCAATAGCGCATCAAATCAAAATACTTAAGACCGAAGAGCGCTGCGACAAGCAACGGCACTCCGAAAGCGAAGAATATAATCCATCCGCCTCTAACCAGCTCAAAAATGCTCTTTTTTGCTATGTAATTCGGGCGACCGCCAATCATTTTTCTCACACTATTTCGTCCCATAACAAACTCCTATAAATTTATTCAACTATATTATAGCACCGTTTTTTAAAAAAATCAATAGAAAAGAAAAAAATATTCATGCATTTCGATACATTTCGCGCTCATTTTTGGCGATTGCTCCGCATGGCACCCGAATGCAAGGCAAAAGCGACGAAAAAAAAGAAACGATGCGCGCGCAATGGCCGCTTATCCTATAAAAATGCCGTTCCAAGGTGCGGAACGGCATTTTTTCTTATCAATAATTTTGCGTGTTACCAACGAGAACATAGAAGCGACTGCTCGTATTGGATCTTACACGAATCGTGTATGTTCTTCCGGACTGGAGCGTTCCAAGATCGTATGCGTACTGATAGGAAGAGCTTTCATAACCCCAATCTCTCGAATAGCTCACGTTAGATCCGTAGGAATCCACAACATCAACGATGGATGCATACTGAAGATAGATGCTATATTCATCGCGATAGGTGGGAGTGAACGTGAGTTCAACAACGTCATTATAATCCGCCGACACACCCGCGGAATTTCCGGAGGTCAGAACAATCGGCTTGGCCTTTTTCTCACCGGTGGCGAGTATGATCGAGCCAATCGCGATGAAAATAATACCTAAGATCAACGTTGTTACCAAAATTTTCTTTCCTTTTGCGCCCAGCCTGCCGGACTGCGCGACACCTGCATACATCATTTCATCCATTATACATTATCTCCTTCAGAAGAATTCTCGCCATGCGTTAACTTCGCGGCATCGGGGGCAACGCTGACCGAGGACATACGCTCATGATTGAATGCGCCGATCAGACCGAAGAGAATGGTGATCACGCCGAGAACGATAAAGCCCGCGCCCACGTTGTTAATAAACAAGATGAGGTCGGCAATCAAAGAAAGGATCAGGAAGGTGATGAATACACCCTTGAAAGCATTCTTCTTTTCGGGAATATCGGGGATGATATCCTCCTTCTTTTCAAGGGCGGCATCAATGGCATCGCGCGTTTTTTCAAGCTTAATGGAGCGATCCACGTTTACATCCTTATCGACGCCGTTCTTTTCAAGATAACGCTTCAATGCGAGATCCTTTTCATATTCGGTAAGCGAATGCTCGGCATCCGGATACTTCTGCTGGATCGAAAGCTTGGTTTCGTAATTTTCAAGAGAAGCCTTTGCAAGCGCGGACTCTGCATTCACAACGAAGCTATGCTGGCGCGTTTTGAAGGCGAGATCCTCGATCTTATTCTGGATGTCCTTGGGAATTGCAAGGCGGCGAACGATGATCTCGGTTGCCGAAATACCGTACGAGCCGAAGGCTCTGTTCAGGGCCACTCTGTATCCTGCCTCAATCTCATCAAAGGACGTGCAGAGAGAATAATAGCCCACGTTCTTCGTTTTGATAAAGGAATTGATGAAGATCTTATATTCATTTGCGATGAGATCACAGATCGCGATCTTGATCTTCTTTGCACCGAGCTGCTCGATGCAGGTATCCAGCTTATCGATCAGGGAAACCGCATTGTCGATCTTCAGAGAAATCTTCAGGTTGGATTTCAGCGCAACGGGAACGCCAAGCTCGGGATCCTGGTAATAAAGCTCCTCGCCCTCAGGCGTGGTGTAAAAATAGGTTACGGTGATCTTCTCGTCCAGGCTTTTCTGGATCACGATATCCGAATCCTCGCGCGGTGCGCGCTTTTCCGCCGGCTCAACGGCCATCAATCGCTGATAGATATACTGCTGTGCGAGCGCATTGGTGTACTGGTTACGCTTCAGCTGAATGAAATACTCATAGTTTTTCTTGATTGCAAAGGTGAAAAAGTGCTCTTCGTTTTCATGTCTTACGTTGCGCAGAAGCGCGGGACGCTCCTTCAGCGCAGAAAGCAACGCCTCTCTGTGATTGGCGCGCGCAAGATTCAATTGGTTGATATCTCTCGCGCCCTGCACGAGATCCGACGCCAAAGAAACCGCGTCTTGTCTATCCAAATTTACCGACATTTCAAATTTCCCCCATTATTTATTTGTCAGATAATTGCTGCATTGCTTGCAAAGCGCGGTGTATTTCGGATTGGCATATCCGCAGACATCACAAACAACCATTTCTTTTTTCTCCGTGCAAACCGGAAAGGCCAGGCGAACGTCCTGCTCCTCTCTGCCTTGCTTGCTCGATGCTTTTTCATTGTTCTCCATGATCATCCTCCTCAAGCAATAATGATTTTATTATACACCTTTCGACACAAAATGTCAACCAATTATTCAATAATAATCCATCTTTTTTAGTCTATTATGCACAAGAGAAAAAAACACCGCCATAAAGGCGGTGCTGCGCTTGCGAAAGAGCGGTAAAAAGGTGTGTAAATGTAGATAAGAACAGCGAAAAGGTGTGTGATTTCACGCTGTTGTCTGCTCGATAAATTGGAATTGGTCGAAATGTTTTGACCACTTATTAGATATTGTTGTGAAAATAATATAAGACTTGAGTCTGGGTATCAAACAAATAAATATTGTACTTTACGAGGGAGGTATGCCCATCTCTCCAGGTGTGCTCCTCGGAATCGATATAGAAGTAATCTGCTGTATCGATGATTTCTCGATCAAAGTCATAATTTACAACAACTTCACTCGAAGGCTCGCTATTCTTGATGGTTTCAATCCATCCCTCAAAATCATCCAAATATGTGTTAATTATAGCAAAATCAGCATCCTGTAATTTGCTCAAGTACTGATTTTCTATAGCATTTGCAGAGGTGAAATAATATTTTGCGTAATCGGTATAATCTTGAAATCCCCCTGATGTGAAGAATTCTTTCTTTTTGTATTCACCTAACGAAAAAACCACTTTATCTTCTGGCACTGCACAAGCAGTAATAGACAATAGGGATACAACGCAAACAAACAGTACTGCAATTTGCTTTTTCATAAGAAAATCTCCATTCCATCAAATTCTTGTTTGTCGGTGAGTCTATTATATCACACTTTCGTAAATAAATCAAGGCGTAGCCTTGTATATCATCCGCAACTTGTTGCGGTATATCATCAGACCGAAGGTCTGGATATCATCAAGCCGCAGGTAAAAATGCACGCTGGCGCGTGATGAGATACAAGGGCGGCTCGCCGCCCCTGATGATATACGACGCACTTCGTGCGGTGATGATATACCAAGTCTGCGACTTGGATAAAAAAATACCGAGAATCAAGTTCTCGGTATTTTTTGGTGGAACCGAGGGGAGTCGATTCTCGCGCGAATCTACGCAAGAGATGCAAAGCATCTCTGATGAGTTTGCTTTGCAAACGTCACGCCTTGGTCGCACGCGGTCGCCCGCCATCGTCGCATAGTCGTTGCGCGTCTCTCGCAAGCTCGCTCCTTCAACTCCTTGCTTGGGACGGTTTCGCTTCCCAAAAACAATAC
>JAZQWS010000392.1:0-20579 GCA_045632465.1 Eubacteriales bacterium | reverse complement strand
CGATGGTAATTATTTTCGATATATTTTTTGATTCCTTCGGCAATGGAGGCGGCGGAAAAATCCTGCTTTTCCTTCGGGCGGACATGCAAGGAAAGAATGCGATAAAAGAGCGAATGCATCAAATAGACTTCTTCACGCTCGTTTCCCGGCTCAATATCAAAAAGCGCTTGCTTCAAAATCGAGGCACAAGCCAAATTTTTATCAAAATCAAAAACGTGGTTGCGGTGCGGAAGGCCGCACTCCTCCGGAATTCGCTTTGCCCCTTCTCCTTGAAACATAATCCAAAAGGTTTCGTACGGTTCTTCTTGATCCGCCCGGATCACCTCAAGCTCACCGGGAACAACGAGATAGCCCTTCGTTTCATCAAAGGATTCGCCGCAAAAGGTTCCCTTTCCACCAATCACGTAATGCAATATATAAACGTTACGCGTTGTGATCTGCTTTCTGCCACCGGGAACTTTATTATAGCCGATTTCCACGACGGAAATATCACTGCCGATTTTCTCATTATTGATCCGATAGATCCGCGGATGGCAATCATCGAACGGGAAATTATATTTCATACACGTTGCCTCCAAAAATCACCATTTATCCATATTATATAATCATTTCTCCATTTTGTCAAGGCAGAATTTATGCTAAAATAAATTCAGAAAAATGAAGAACGGAGACGGCTTTATGCATTTAAGAAAAGAGGAATTTTTAAAATCCAATTTCAACGAAGGAGACAAATATTTCGAGCTTGCAGGACGAGCATATGATATTCTGATGGGAAACGTTTATGCGCCCGATGCGGGATTTTTATGGAGTCCTTATCGATGTCTCACTCCCGGGAACAATAAGTTTCGCGGAATCTGGAACTGGGACAGCGCTTTTCATGCAGTCGGGCTTTCAAGATGGGATACCGAGCTTGCCAAGGAAAGCATTCTTGGCTTTTTAAAATTTCAGAAGGCAGACGGTCTTCTTCCCGACGTCATACGCGAAAGCGGTGAGATTGTTGACGCTTATTCAAAGCCACCCGTCTTTGCTTGGGCAACCGAGATTTTATATCAGCGGGGCGCAGATATAGATTTCGTGCGCGCGGTTTATCCCAAGCTGGCTTTAAACGCGCTTTGGTGGGAAAAGAATCGATGTGACCAAGGGCTTTTCTTCTACGATTCGGCGGATAAAGGTCACGAAAAATATCTTCTGCACGTGCAATACGAGAGCGGATGGGACAATTCGCCAAGATGGGATGCACCCGCAAACGAATATTGGGCGGTGGATCTAAACTGTTTTATGATTCTCGCCTACCGCGCACTCAAAAGCATCGCTTTACTTTTGGAAAAAGAAAGGGATGCAGACACTTGGTTACAAAAAGAAAAGGCGCTCACGCGCTTGGTAAATGAAAAGCTTTGGTCAAAGGAAAATCGGTGGTACAGCGACGCGCACCGTTTTACCGAGACGGTTTCAAAAACGCTCTCTCCGGCATCCTTTATGCCCCTCTATGCGAGAATCGCATCTGAGGATCAAGCCAAGGCTATGTGCTGCATCGCAAAGGAAAATTTCAAAGGAAAAATGCCGACGGTTTCCTTTGACAACGCCGCTTTTTCAGACGATTATTGGAGAGGCCCCACTTGGTTGAACGTTGCCTATTTCGCCGCGAAAGGCTTGAAAAACTACGGCTTTTCCGTGGCCGACACGATCCAAAAATCCATACTGGATATGTGCGCCCAAGATAAAGACGGCATTTATGAAAACTACAATTCCATTACCGAGAAGGGGCAATACTGCAACCGCTTTGGCTGGAGCTGTGTTTTTATTTTCGAATTTCTGCTCGATTTTTAATATTATTTTTTGTTTTCCAAGCAAAAAGCAAACGAGACCATTCCTTCTTTTGGGAATGGTCTCGCTCTTTTTGATATACGTTTTATAAAAATCAATCCACGCGGTTTTTGCGATCACCGGCAAGGTATGCGGCGATATTATCACAGATGATGGAGAGGCAACGCTCGCGCGCCTCCACGGCCGCCCATGCGGCATGCGGCGTAAGAAGAACGTTTTCTCTGTCCTTAATTTTTTGGAAGGGGTGATCCTCGGGCATGGGCTCGACGGAATATACGTCCGAGCCGAAAGCACCGATTTGACCGCCGAGAACGGCATCCGCTACATCTGCCTCATTGAGCACTGCGCCGCGCGCGGCGTTATAAAGAACGGCGGTGGGCTTCATAAGAGCCAGGGTGTTTTTATTGATCAGATGGCGCGTTCCGTCATTCAACGGGCAATGCACCGTGATGATATCCGACTCGCGGCAAAGCGTTTCGATATCGACGCAGGTGAGATCCTCGACGGGGGTGCGCTTATTGACGATCACGCGCGCACCGAAGGCCTTTGCAATTTCGGCAACGCGGCGGCCGATATTGCCGCAACCCACGATGCCCCAGGTCTTCCCTGCAAGCTCGTGATAGACGGGAACGAGGAGATTCGGAACACCGGATGCGGTGTAGGATCCGTTTCTCACATATTCATTGAACTCGCGCATATGTGTGAAAAGCGAGAGGACGGTTGCCATCGTGTAAAGCGCAACCGACTCGGTGGAATATCCCGGAACGTTCGTCACCGCAACGCCGTGTGCTCTTGCGGCGGCAAGATCGATATTATCATAGCCCGTTGCAAACTCACAAACAAGGCGAAGCTTCTTTGCGGCGGCGAAGGCCTCTTTCGTGATCTTCACTTTATTCAGAACGATGACATCTGCATCCGCGATGCGCGCATGCAGCTCCTCGGGCGCGGTGGCACCGTAAACCAAAACCTCGCCAAAGGTCTCCAAGGGAGCGGTCGATATATCATCGCCCATTGCTTTTTTATCAAGAATTACAATTTTCATACAAGCTCCATGCAATTTTCTTTATACCCATTATACACCACGCGGCGGGATTTTGCAAGGTGTTTTTTTTGAAAACAAGGCATGGGCGCAAAAAAAGATTCTTGACAATCCATCGAGCGTGTTTTATAATTTTACTAAAGCACAAATTTTGAGAATACTATCACAGGTTCGGTATTGAAAAATCAAAAAAATATTGTATAATCAAAGCATATCTTCAGATTCGGAGGAGCGGAAATGGCGCATCTCAGTTCTATCGAAAATCCATGGGGCAAGCCCTTTACAAATAAACGGTACGTGCATCCGCCGTTTGCGGAGAATATTGTGACCGCTTGGCCGAATACGATGGTTATGATCGGCGAGATCACAGCAGAGAATCCGCAACAAATGTGCGATAAGGTTGGCCCTTACGATTGCGGCTTTATCGGCGGACCACTCTCAGCGGCCGTTATTTTCACCTTAAAGCGGGAAAGCGATCTGCTTTTTCGCCAAAGAAACAGAGAGCAATATAAGAATTATACGTGGCAACACGATCTGATGCCTGCGGCGGGGACACGCTACAAAGCTCGCAAGGACGGAATCCCCATTCATTCCCTCTCCAAGGATATGGACGTGGCAAAAATCCACCAAGAGGTTTTCTGCGACAGCGCAAGAGTGTCCTCGGCTTATATCAAGCTCACGGTGGAAAACGCGCTTGGAATCGCGCAAAGCATTGAGCTTGGCGTTCTCGTTCGCACGGGCCCCGAATGCTTATTTACAGGATGCCCCGAGCCTGACGGATACGATGGTTATCATCCCAAACGCGCTTACTGGGACGATAAGGAAATGATACGCTACGAGAAAAAGGACGGATACCTGACGGACGGAACGTATCGGCTCCGCTTTGATCCGAAGGCGGATTTTTCCTTTGGCGGAGAATGCGATCTTTCTATTCTCCTGGAGCTTGCGCCGAACGAAAAGCACAGCTTTACGTTTGTTTTGACACGCGCGGAGAATACGCCGAAAAGCTATTCTGCGGCGCGAAAGGAAACGGAAAATTTCTGGAAGAGCGAGCTTGCCAAGGCAGAGCATATTCCGAACAAAAAAGGAATTGAGCCGCTGTTTTATAATTTTCTTACACAAGAGCTGCAGATGTTTGCCCGCCCGAGAGAAAAAAATTACACGATCATGCGCCAGGGCGCTACCCAACGCTACCACTGGCCGGAGGCGAAGGAAATGGTGCGCGCGCTGGCTTTGATCGGCGGATATTCCGATTATATTGACGCAGGGCTTTCGCATTATTTTGGCGATCTGCAGGAGAAGGACGGCGAAAACGCAGGGCGGATTCATTATAGCTACGTTCCCTGGAATTCCCGCTCGGCGGCGGCACTTGAAATGTTCTCCTATGCGGTAAAGAGCGACGAATCGTTTTACGAAAAATACGTTTGGCAAGCCATGGCCGCCTTTCGATGGATGGAAAGAGAACGTGCAAAATCGGGGGATATGACGGGCGCAATCCCCGGTATTTTCCCTCCCGGAATTGCGACGGACAATCACTTCCCCGGTGCGCAGCAGTGGACCTTTTCCGATACGGCGATGCTCCGCGGTTATGAGAGCTTCTTGAAAATTCTGAAGGACCGCGACGCTTCCCTCGCATCTGAGGTTCAAAGAGGATACGAGGATTATTTCGGCACTATGAAAAGGCTCTTTGATCGAATTGCCAAGGATCAGAAGGACAGCGAATTCCTTTATCTTCCCCGCGATCCGAAAAACGATCCCGCAACCGAAGAGGCTCTCAACAAGGATCCGTTCGGCTATATGTTTCCAAACGAGGCTCTTTCCGTCGGTCTTGCCGGCTACGGATCCGAAAACGCGGAAAAGATCATACATACGTATTCCTACGGAGGACAGGAGAAAAACGGACTTATCTACCCAACCTACCGATCCACGGCCGGCATCGGAAGGACATGGTATACGACATGGGCGGAGCATAGCCGCTACGTATATTATAAGAAAAGCGGAAACCGCGACGGATGCAAAAAGCTGATCGATGCACTGCTGAAATACAACGTTTCGACCGAATATTATCAATGCGAGCGCTACGATGATCACGACGCATACACCGCCCCTTGGATGCCGAATGCGAGCGCGAACGGAAGACTGCTTTACATGCTCTTTGATTACTATGGGCGGCGCGCGCTGAAGTGAGAATAATTCTATTTAAAATATATTATATAAAAAACATAATAAAATATAAAAAAGCTCTTGACAAACGAAGAAAATTGTGATATAATCATATTACCTCTGTCGGGGGCTTTTTTTGTGCGCTTTTCTGGGACTTGGCGCACCCGCCCGACACTGAGGGAGGTATTCACGGGTTTTAACCCGAATTCTATTAGGAGGTGCCGATATCAATGAGAGTCAAGATTACCCTCGCTTGCTCCGAGTGCAAGCAAAGAAACTATGACACAGAAAAAAACAAGAAGAACGATCCGGACAGACTTGAGATCAACAAATACTGCCGTTTCTGCCGCAAACACACTTTGCATAAAGAAACGAAGTAAGTTTTCGGAGGATTAAAAGATGGCAGATGAAAAGAACCTTCAGGCTGAAGAGGTTGCCACTGCAGAAGTAGTTGCAGATAAGGAGCCCAAGGCTGAGAAGAGCAAGGGCGAGAAGAAGGAAAATTTCTTCGTTCGCTTCGGAAAGAAAATCAAGAAGCTGTGCCGTGATCTCGTCAGCGAGATGAAGAAGGTCGTTTGGCTTTCCAAGGACGAAACCAAAAAGAGCTCCATTCTCGTTATCGTAACCGTTGTTGCTATTGCGGCCGCTATCGGCGTGATAGACACTGTGTTTTCTGCAATTATCAACTTCATCGCCGGCTTGATCGGCTAAAAACAGGTAATTTGCGATGAGTAATATTAACGAAAAAAACCTTGGTCCCAGATGGTACGTTGCTCACACTTATACCGGTTATGAAAACAAGGTTAAGATCAGCATCGAGAAGATCGTGGAAAACCGCGGCCTCGGACACCTGATCTATGACGTCAAGGTCCCCATCGAAACGCACGTGGAGATCAATGACAAGGGCGAAGAGAAGATCGTTGAGACAAATCTCTTCCCCAGCTACGTTCTTGTTAAAATGACAATGACGGACGAAAGCTGGCACGTGGTAAGAAACATTACCGGTGTCACCGGCTTTGTAGGCCCCGGTTCTGAGCCTACGCCCCTCACCGACGCGGAAATCGAGATGTTCAACGTTGAGATTCACTCCGATGAGCTTCCCTTCCAGGTTGGTGACAAAGTGGAGGTTGTTTCCGGTATCTTCGCAGGATACGCAGGAACGCTCCAGGAAATCAGCGAAGACAAGAAACAACTCGTTGTTTTGGCTTCGACTGAAAAACGCGACATTCCTATCATGGTTGAAACCAAGGATGTCAAAAAGCAGATCTAATCTGCGCTTCGCCATGAAGCATTCGTGGGAGGGAGAAAATTTTTATCATTCTCCCGATTTTTACACCACATTCGGAGGTATATAATTATGGCTAAGAAAATTACCGGTTATATCAAACTTCAGCTTCCCGCCGGAAAAGCTACTCCCCAGCCCCCCGTCGGCCCCGCTCTCGGTCAGTACGGTGTTTCCATTCCTAACTTCACTAAGGAATTCAACGAGAGAACTAAGAACGATATCGGTCTGATCATCCCCGTTATCATCACGGTTTACGCAGACCGTTCCTTCACCTTCATTACCAAGACTCCCCCTGCAGCCGTTCTGATCAAGAAGGCTTGCGGCATCGAGACTGCTTCTGCCGCTCCCAACAAGACCAAGGTTGCTAAGCTCACCAAGGACCAGGTTCGCAAGATCGCTGAGACCAAGATGCCCGACCTCAACGCTGCTTCTATCGAGGCTGCTATGAGCATGGTTGCAGGTACTGCACGCTCCATGGGTATCACTGTAGAAGACTGATAGGAGGATCGAGTATAATGAAAATGGGTAAGAAATATAAGGCAAGTGCTGAGATGATCGACAAGTCTAAGCTCTACGACGTAGACGAGGCTGTTGCTCTTCTCTGCCAGACCGCTAAGGCTAAGTTTGACGAGACCGTTGAGCTTCACATCCGTCTGGGCGTTGACTCCCGCCACGCTGACCAGCAGGTTAGAGGCGCAATCGTTCTCCCCAACGGTACCGGTAAGACCGTTAGAACCCTTGTTTTCGCTAGAGGCGACAAGGCTGAGGCCGCTAAGGCTGCAGGCGCTGACTACGTTGGTGCTGAGGATATGGTTCAGAAGATCACTGCTGAGAACTGGTTTGAGTTCGACGTTGTTATCGCATCTCCCGACATGATGGGCGTTATCGGCCGTCTTGGTAAGGTGCTTGGTCCTAAGGGACTTATGCCCAACCCCAAGGCAGGTACTGTTACTCCCGACGTTGCTAAGGCTGTTACCGAAGCAAAGGCCGGTAAGATCGAGTATCGTCTTGACAAGACCAACATCATCCACTGCCCCATCGGCAAGGCATCCTTTGGTCCTGAGAAGCTGACCGAGAACCTTTCTGCTCTCGTTTCCGCTGTTATCAAGGCTAAGCCCGCTGCTGCTAAGGGTCAGTACATTAAGAGCTGCGTTCTGGCTACCACCATGGGCCCCGGCATCAAGCTCAACTACGCTAAGCTTGGTTAATTTCCTTCCTATTATATAATAATAGAAGAAATTCGACTATACAAAACCCGCGCTACGGTTTTTCCGTGGCGCGGGTTTTGTTTTTGCGGGAGCCTATGGAGCGCTCCTCTGCCGTTTCAAAAAGATTCATCCGAAAAATGTCCTTTGTTTTTTGTTTTTTATAGTATACAGGATTCGTTTGAATTCGTTAAGTTTTTTTCTCTCTTCGTTCCGCGAAAAGGATTGCGGACTTGACAAAAGAGAATTTTTCCTATATAATTATATTTAAAAGGAAAGGAGGGTAGAAAATGCCTGAAAGACAAAAAAATCCGATACAAAGCTCTTGGATTCTCTATCCGCTTCGCGGCTTTGTTACCGCGCTGATACCTTGGTTTTCGCATCTTTTCGTTTTCCGACATATGCGCAATCTATCGGAAGATCTGAATCTGATGGGCTTTGATTCCGCTTTCTTTTTGATATTTTCGCTTTTCATCCTAGCTTTGATCTACAATTCGTTTTCGCTTTATTTTGCAACCTATGACAGGGCGGAAATGGATCGCTTTTTCGAAGAGGATGGGGGCGAAACGCGCTCCTTCTTTTCGGAACGAAAATATGCGCTTACAAAGCACTCCTTTTGGCTTGAGCTGATCTTTACCCTTCTTTTTACGGCCATTTTGATCTTTCTCGGCGGATTCGGCGATATTGATTACTTTGTTTTCATGCTTCCCTTCTCGCGCGGCGGCGCGCGGCTGATCGGATTTCTGATCCTTGCGGCATTTCTTTTCATTCTTATGCTGGACAGACGGTGCGAGGCGAGAAAATATTGGCAGCAGCTTTGCGAGCGGGGCGATCTTGCAAGACTCGAATCCAAGGCGCGCATGGTGATCCGCGGGCTGGCAATCATGCTCCTTTATCCTCTGGCAACGCCCATTTTGCCAATGCTTCTCTATTTCGCGATCAACGTGCTGACGATTCTTTGGGGCATGGCGGAGGCGCTCAGCCTCGTTGGCTTCATTTTTGCAATTGCCGCTTTGATTTTGGCCATCTATCTTCTGAAGAGATTTCGCTTTTTCTGCATCAGCCGAAGGATTGAGAAAAAGATTGCTTTTGCCGCCGAGGATTTCGGCTACAAGATCCATTTTTATCTCAAGGATGAGCGCAAGCTTTATAACTGCAACGGCTACGTTGAAAAGGGCGAAAAACGCGCGTACTTCAAGATTATGGCGACACCTTCGCTCTTTACGCCGCTTTACTTTATGGAAAACGGCGCATACTATCTTTATAAATTCGGAACGAAAAACCATTTCCGCTCCATCGAGCGCCACGTGAATTACACCTTTGATGCCCAGGGGCAAAAATGCATCCTTCTGCCGAAAATCACGAATTATATTTTTGCAAAGGAGGGGGGCAGCGTGCGCCGCGTTTACGAGGGCGACACCTTCTGGAGCTACATCATCTACAATCCTGCATCCTTCCTCGGAAATCTTGAAAGAGATTGCATCGGCCGAAGCAATGCGGAAAGATAAAAAAATGAACTGCGATCTTTTTAAGATCGCAGTTCATTTTTTATAGGGCGGCTTCTCAAAGGGCACGTACGGATCTTTATAGGCGATGGCGAAGCATACGCCGACAATTTCCTTTGCGCCAATTCCCTTCAGCTGCATGGCGGCGCTTCCCATGGTTGCACCCGTGGTTACGATATCGTCTACCAAAAGAATGCGCTTGCCCGAAAGATCTACACCGCGAAGAGGCGCAAAGGCGGCATTTTTCTTTCGATTCTCGGCATTCAGCTTTTTCTGTGTTTTCTTGGAAAGCGAGCGCAGAGCGGGCATGACGGGGATATCCAGAATTTTTCCGATCGTTTTGGCAAGGATTTCGGCTTGATCCACACCGTATTTGCGCCGTTCCATGCTACGGCGCGGCACGTATGTTAATACAAAGCTTTTATAATTCTCCACATTTTTGCGGATCGCTTCGGCAAGCTCACCGCCGCAAAGAAGCGCAACATCCTTACGATTTTCTCTTTTCAGGCTGAAAATCAAGCGATTTTGCGGTAGATCCTCCACGCTGGAGATATAGCGGATGATCTTGATCAGGCGATGCACGAGGTGCGTATCGAGATAATCGTTGGTACAGGAGCAACGCGATAAAATTTCAGAGCAGCGCGAGCAATTGCGAAGCCTTGCATTCCGATAGCGCGAATGGCAATCTGCGCAGAAAACCGCGGCGTCTCTTTCGAGCCTTTCCCCACAATGCACGCAGGTCGGGACGGTCAGATAATGCCAAAAGCTACCGATCCAATTTGAGATTTTCAAAATTCGCACCTCCTCTCGCCATTCGGTAGAAGTTTATTTGGGAGACCTGCCAAAGAACAGGTCTCCCAATGCATAAAGAGTTTATTTTCTTGTAAAAATGCAATTATTTCGCGGTCTTGGGGAAGCTGTCCTTCAAACCTACGATGCGGTTGAAGGTGTTCTCGTGCTTCGTATCCTTCACAAAATAGCCCGTGCGAACGAACTGGAAGCGGTCACCTGCGGCGGCCTCTGCCAAGGAGGGCTCGATCTTTGCATTTTCGATCTTGGTTACGGAATTTACGTTCAGATAATCATCGAAGGTTTTTCCCTCGGGGATATCGGATACGTTTTCGATATCGAAGAGGAAATCATACAGCATAACGGTGGCGTTCTGCGCGTAATCCGAAGAGAGCCAATGGATGGTTCCCTTGATCTTGCGTCCATCCGCGGGCATGCCGTTTCCGGTTTCAAGATCGGCGGTGCAACGGATTTCAACCACGTTGCCCTCTGCATCCTTCACAACCTCATTGCACTTCACGATGTAAGCACCCATGAGGCGAACCTCACCGTCGGGCTTCATGCGGAAGAACTTGGGCGGAGGAACCTCTGCAAAATCATCGGCATCAATATAAAGCTCACGCGTGAAGGGGATCTTGCGCATGCCGGCCTCGGGCTTTGCGGGGTTATTGGCAACCTCAAAATATTCCACCTTATCTGCGGGATAGTTGGTTACAACGACCTTGATGGGGTGAAGAACGCTGATACGGCGATCCGCACTCTCGTTCAACTCCTCGCGGATGCAATGCTCCAGAAGCTCATAATCCACAACGCTATAAGACTTTGCAACACCTGCGCGGGCAACGAAATCAAAGATCGCGGCGGGCGTGTAGCCACGGCGGCGAAGGCCGCAAAGTGTGGGCATTCTGGGATCGTCCCAACCGTCAACAAGGCCAGTTTCAACAAGCTGGCGCAAATATCTCTTGGACATAACCGTGTGGGTTACGTTCAGGCGCGCAAACTCCCACTGATGGGGACGCTTTTCAAAGCCGATATTCTCAATTACCCAATCGTAAAGCGGGCGATGGTTTTCAAACTCGATGGAGCAGAGCGAGTGCGTGATGCCCTCCAATGCGTCCTGAATGGGATGCGCATAGTCGTAGAGGGGATAGATGCACCACTTGCTTCCCTGACGATGATGATCCACGTGAACGATACGGTAGATCGCGGGATCGCGCAGGTTGATATTGGAGGATGCCATATCGATCTTTGCACGGAGGGTCTTTGCGCCGTCGGCAAATTCGCCATTCTTCATTCTCTCAAAGAGATCGAGGTTTTCCTCCACGGAGCGATCGCGATAGGGGCTGTTCTTACCCGGCTCGGTCAGCGTTCCGCGATATTCGCGCATTTCTTCTGCCGTGAGATCGCAAACGAAGGCCTTGCCTTCCTTGATGAGCTTTACGGCAAACTCATAGCAAGCATCAAAATAATCCGATCCGTAGAAAATACCGCCGGAGGGCTCGCATCCGAGCCACTTCAGATCCTCGTAAATGCTCTCAACGTACTCGTTATCCTCCTTGGAAGGGTTGGTATCGTCGTAGCGGAGGTTGAAGAGACCGCCGTACTTCTTTGCGGTCATCGCGTTGATCCAGCTGGCTTTTGCCGAGCCGATGTGCAGCTAGCCGTTGGGCTCGGGAGGAAAGCGCGTGTGGATCTTGAGGTCGGGATTGTTCTTCAGATCCTCATCGATGATGTCGTGAATAAAATTGTTTCTTAATTCTTCCATTTTTATCTCCATTCAGCCACCCTTGGGCGACTGCAAAAATATCAAATTTCAAAGGACTCGCCATGCCCGGGATAAAGCGGTATACCCCCAAGAAGCTTTTGCGCGCGGCGCAAGGATTCTACAAGCGCAGCGTAATCGCCACCGGGCAGATCGAATCGACCGTATCCGCCGCCTGCGAAAATGAGGTCACCGACGAAGGCCATATCCGCTAAACAATAAACCGTTCCTCCCGGCGTGTGCCCCGGGAAAGAAAGCACGGATATGCGCAACTTGCCAAACGGGATCTCGTCCCCTTCTCTGCAGGTTTTGTGCGGCACGAAATAGGTGCGATCCGTACCGTAAAAGAATCGGTAGGCATTGAGATAGGCATCCGAGAGCATCGGCGCATCCGCTTCTCCGATATAAACGGCAGGCGAAAAGGCCGCGTACCATTCGGGCAACGTCTCCACATGGTCAAAATGTCCGTGCGTTAAAAGAATCAGAGACGGAGGAATGAAATCCTCGCCAAGCTCCCATTTTACCTGCGCCACGGGAACGGAGGGATCTACGATGAAGGACTTGCTTCCATCGGTTACGTAATAGGTATTCGATCCGAAGGATTCCTTCGGTGTGAACGTTAAAACGCGATACATAAGACTCCCTTCCGAACAAACAATTTGCCTTATATATTTTACCATCCGCAAAAGAAAAATGCAAGGGTTTTTGTATAAATATTTTAAATAAATGCAAGAAAATATGTATTCGCGCGAAAAGAGACTTGCATTCGAGGAAAAAATATGGTACAATGATAGAAATTGCATTTCTATCAAACAGGAGATATTTTATGAAGCTTTTGATCGGTTCAGACATTCACGGCGATCTTGACGGCGCAAAGCGCCTGATTTCCGCCTTCGAGGAAGAAAAGTGCGACAAGCTCGTGCTTCTCGGCGATATTCTCTATCACGGCCCGCGCAACGATCTGCCTGCGGCTTATGCGCCCAAGGAGGTTATTGCGCTGCTGAACGGCTACAAGGATAAGATTCTGGCCGTTCGCGGAAACTGCGAGGCAGAGGTTGACCAGATGGTTCTTTCTTTCCCTGTGCTTGCGGAATACGCTCTGCTCTCTTTGGATGGGCTGACGGTTTTTGCCACGCACGGACATATTCACAACATGGAAAAATGCCCGCCGCTTGCCAAGGGGGATATTCTTCTGCACGGACATACGCACGTGCAGACGGCGACCGCCTTCGGGAATGAGAACACCTATATCAACCCCGGCTCGATTTCCCTGCCCAAGGAAGGAAATCCGAAAACCTATATGGTATATGAAAACCGCACCTTCACGCTGAAGAATTTCGACGGTGGCGTGATGTGGGAGAAGAAGTTTTGTTTACTTTTGTGATATAATAACTTTATATTATCAGCCAAGAAAGGTCTTCCTATGTACATAGATCTATCATTGCAACCACTGCCAAAGATTTACACACGTAAAGGACGTAAGTGCTATCTCGACCCAATTAGAAAGAAGCTTATTTTCATTACTCCTGAGGAAACTGTAAGACAGCAAGTAATTTCATATCTGTTACATGATTTGGGCGTTCCTTCCGATATGATAAGCGTTGAAGAACACCTATCTCATTATGGCATCAAATCTATTCGTCGTACCGACATCACAATAAAATGTCTTACAAAAGAAGGCGATCTTATCCCGATTGCAGTTATTGAATGTAAAGCTCCAGGCGTTGGGCTTGGCGATAAGGTGGCAGAACAGTTGTCGTTTTATAGCGATACATTAGGGTGTGATTATGCAATGATGATTAACGATGTTGATTATCAGTGTTTTCATTATAACGAAAGCACACAGATGTACGATTTACTTGATGCTCTTCCTTGCTATACTGACATGCTAGAAAACAAATATACTATTCAACCCCTTGAAGAGCCCCCTGTTAGACCATCGTTTGAGGACATCAGCAAAATATTCAAAGAGAATCCTGCCGCATATGATATGGAAATTAGTCCAACAACTGAGCATTCTCTTGCGTGTGCTTCCTTCAACCTTTTGACCTGCCTTTTTGACACTGATCACAAACTTACTTGTCAGCAATATGAAGCCTTTAATTTGATCGAAGACTACGGTGTGAGAATGTTATCTTACGGAAATGCTGGTGGAGGCGTGTTCTATGGTCCATATCGCTCATTTTTGATCGAGCGTAATAATAGCACGGAATTTGTTTCGTTCGGATTTTCTGTTTATGGACGCACAGAAAAACCAGATATATGGAAAACAGCTTTGAATGTTGCCATAGATAATGAAAAAGAATCTCATCACGCATTGCAATTAAGTATAGATGATAATGTTATATACAATGCTGACGAAGTGACTTTTTACCACAGCGGAAGAATTGCAGTAGGAAACAAAGGAAGTGGAAAGGTAAGCGAACTTCGTGCCTTTGTCGCGTCACGTTGTCCTAATATTATTGATGGTAATCGCTTTAACCTCGGAACTCTCCAGTATAATCGAAATTGGAATTTGGATGATCCCGAAGTTGTAAACTTAATAGTAAATCTTATTTCTTATGCACTTATCAGAGATGAGTATAGAAATTTTGTAAAAGATAAGCGATAAAAAGGTTCTCCAAAAAGCACACCGCTTGCAAAAATGCAAGCGGTGTGCTTTTTGTATTTTTTCATTACCAATAAAGCTCCCAATCGGGCTTCAGGAAACGCATAAGTGCTTCCATATAGAAGTAGTCACCCCAGGTATTCAGCTCGTGGATACCGAGGTTGCCCGCCTTATAGTAGGTTGCGCACTTCAGAAGACCATCCGACTCGGGGATATCCTTGGTCAGATAGTTATCAATCAGCGAGTTCATAATGCGCTTTGCGGCGTTATAGAAGATCTGCTTATAGGGAACGGAGTCATCCATATACTTAGAGGCCTCCAGCATACCGCAGATCGCACAGGATGCGGCGGAGGAGTCACGAGGCTCTACATCGCCCTCGGTGAACCAAAGATCCCAATATGCAACATAGTCCTCGGGAAGCTGGTTGAGGAAGTACGCAGTGGTTGCCTTGAAGGTATCGATCGACTTCTGATCGTGCTTGTACTTATAGGTAAGCATCGGGCCATAAATACCCCAAGCCTGACCGCGAGACCAAGCGCTATCGTCGTTAAGTCCCTGCTTGGTTACACCGCGAAGGGGCTCGTGCGTATTTACGTCGAAGTAATAGGTCTGGTAGGTGCTTCCGTCCGCACGGCAGCAAACCTCAACGGCGGTCTGGAAATGGTTATAAGCCGCCTCGGCGTACTTAGGATCGCCGGTCATTTCGGTTGCCCAATACAGAAGCGGAATGTTCAGAAGGCAGTCAATGATCAGGCGATAGGATGCAGGATCGCCCACGTCACCCCAAGCCTGGATAAACTTCCCCTTCTCGCTATAGCGCGTCATCAGATGGTCAGCAGCCATCAAAGCTGCTTCTTTCGCCTTCTCATTTCCGCAAAGCTTATAAGCGGAAACGCAAGAGGGCGTGTAAATAAAGCCCATATCATGATGGTTTACGGCGATCTTTTCAACGATTCGCGTGTGCATCGAATCAATGAAGGAAAGCGCGTGATTCTTATATTTCTCATCTCCGGTCAGCTCGTATGCAAGCCAAACCATACCGGGCCAGAAGCCCGATCCCCAGCCGGTGTTACCGTGGCGGGTATATACGTAGTTTGTGCTCGTTGCGGCAGGAAAGGACTCAGGCGTGAAGCTTGCAACACCGATATCAATCTTCTTGAGTGCCTCGGCAAGCGCGTACTCCAGCTTTTCTCTGGGAAGGTCAAAATCTGCATATTTTGCAGGATCTTTAATTTTCTGCGGCTGTGGAATCATTGTTTCTCTCCTTATTTTATGCAGGAAGCATATTACTGTTTCATTTTAGCACATGGGGAGAGAAATGTCAAGAAAAAGAAGAATTTTCTTGATAAAAAACGAATTTACGCGTTTTTTCTTTCATCCTTCATCACGAATCTCATATTTGTTACGCCGATCTTATGATAATTTCTCGGAGCGTAAGCATATAGCCACCCGTGGCATTTTTCCGCGGCAACACAATCCCTTACGTTACCGAATATCGGGCCTACCGTCGTATACTGAACGATTTTCAGCTTTACCCTTTTTCCACAATACGTATGAGGAATATCCCAAATATAATCGTTCCAACGTGCGCCTAAGCATTCACCTTCAATATACAGTCTCGTATATAAATCCGCACTATCAAGCCCGATTTTACAAGATTTTAAGGGGACGTCGATTTCCGTTTCGTAAGCTATGGCGCCTGCGTATTGCGGCAAAACGTCCGCCTCTAAGTGACGGCTCGAAACGGTTTTGGGAAGGCTTCTCAAACGGTTTTCTTGATCCGATGCAAAATTTCCCATAAGGAAGCACGTCGGCAAATAAAATTCGCTGACTGCGGCTTTCGTTGAGGTGATTTTGTGCGCTCCCCTTTTGATCGTGAAGGCATCCGTTGAAAGATATAATTCATTGAATCCCTTTTTCAATCCGTTGCAACGGTTTTTGGGCAATATTCTGTTACCGTCCAAGAATATCTCGCCGTCAAAATGATAATTTCTTACCGCGATACTGATTCCGTCAATATCCTCCTCGGCGTAAAAATCAAAAGCGCACGCATCCTCATAAAAAGCACACCTTAATACGTTGGCAGAATCCAATGAAATTTCAAATGATACGTTATCAAGGCTTTGCACCTCAAATTCGGGTGAGGTTTTATCGTCCGAGGTAAAATGCCCCCTTCCGCACAATCTGCAGCGATGCGCTATCCCATTATGCATCACCGTCAGCTCTCGTGCTTGATTGCTGTCCTTCAAATCCAGGATCAAAAAGCTTCCGTCATCGTATTCCCTCACCAGCAGCTCGTCCGCAAGCGCACCGTTTTCAAGCACGTATAAATTTCTTTCTACGCTTTTCTTGATGTCCGATATTACATCAGAGACCGAAAAATCATCCGTTGCATCGATCTCGACAAGATAAGCGCTCGTAGCCGCAGCTTCATCCTGATCTATCATCTGCCACTGATATTGATTTTTTACAAGCGCCCTCAAAAGCTCGCAAAGGCGGTCGTTCACGAGCTCTTCTTTCTCAGTAAACAAATGCGCAACCGTTTCATTGACCGGATACCGAACGACCACGTGCGGTGCGAACGTCTTTTGGGCATATCTTGCCGCCTCCTTTGCACAGGCCGAAAAGTCCTTATATCCTTCAAACCAAGGATTGGTATAGCACATTGGATTATAATAGTTTCCCTTCTCAACGTTTCCTCTCGCATCCAACGCCGAAACGGCAAGAACATAGCGATCCACCTTGAACATGGCCGTCAGCCATATCATTTGTTCTATTCGGGCAGGCGGTATATCGGTGGGGCCAAGTGCAAACAGCTCTGCCATCCCACCGTTGCCAACCGTTCGGATTGCCGCCTCGGTACACCCCAGCGTCAGCCACTCGGCTTTGGAGATGGAGGTTTGGGTGCGAATCTCGTCCATTCCCGGCAACGAGAAGCAACGCAACGCCTTAATCGTATTTCCGCAGGTTCGCACCGCTTGGCATACGTTAAGCTCAGACATGGTATGTCCCATAAGAACAACGTTGCGGCAAACGCACCAATCGTTGATTCTTTTTAAAAAATTGGTTCTGAACAGATCACTCAAAAGCTCTGTATAATCCCGTTTAAACCGCTCGGAGGGCTTATCGGCAGACATATCCTCGAACAGATCTCTTTGATATTTTTCCCTGTAAATGACGTCAAGATCCTTTGTGTAAGCATATTTTCCGCCATTCCACGTGCAAGCCCACATATCGGGCTCGTCCGTAAATATTCCCTTTATAACCGTGCCGAAATATTGCCCAAAATGCTTATAATATACTTCGTGCGTATTTTGGATGAAGCATTCCACCGCATCGGGATTTAAGATATCCGCATACTTTTCATATTTTTTTATAACACATTTTCCGTTTTCAACGAAAACGCTCTTTGCGCAGTATTCCTCGTTCTCTCGCATGACCTTGCCACGGCAAGTACCAGAAGGACAAAAGAACTCATCGTAAAGCCAGACGTCTATTTTTTCCCTTATCGCAGCTTCGATGATATTTCCGCATATTTCTATCCAACGCTCGCTCATATATTCTATCTCAAGCCCCGATCGCGGATAAATTAAAAACTGTTCTATCCCTGCCTGCGCATACAGATGCATCACCTCGTTGATCTCGGCCTTCGTTGGGTTTCCCGTAATGGCCGCCATGGGAATCAAAGGATTCTTCATAACAATCTCCTTTACAAAAACAAATATTTATGCTATAATTATACCACCGTTTTCTATGTATTGTAAATGCAAAAAGCAAATGATAAGTTTCAAAAAACAAACTTTTAAGGAATATGAAATGAATATTTTCGTACGATACGCAAATGAAACAAGCCGCTTGCCTAACGATTTTTTAACGCAAGCCTACGATGACAGAATGCTCTTTATATTGGAGGGGAAAGGAAAAATTGTTTTTGGAAGTGAGGAGCTTCCAATCACAAAAAACTCTCTTTGCTATTATCCCGCCGGAATACCGTATCATCCCATTTCATCCAAAGAAGCGCCTTTAAAATTCGTCACCGTCAATTTTGATTTCGAAAGGGATTTCGAAAATATAACAAACACAATATTACCGGTAAAAACGACCGCCTTTCATCAAGACAAGATATTATATAAGGATGGTTTCATGCGAGAAAGCATATTTCAGCATCCTTTTGTTATTCATGATGCCTCGGCCTACAGAAATATGATTTGTGAGTTTATTGAGGCTTATAAATCCAATACGGGCTACGGCAAAAGGATTGCGGAATCTATCTTACAAACGCTTTGCTATAGGATATTAAACACAAAAGACGAATCATGCGATAGCCTTTATTTAAAAGTGAAGGAATATATTGACAACAACTACAAGAATATACGCACAAACAAAGATATATCCAACGTTTTCTGTTATCACGACTATTATTTAAACAAGGTTTTTAAAATAAATTCCGGTACAAATATACACAAATACATTGTTTATCTGCGTTTGCAGGAGGCAGCTTATTTAATCAGCACAACAGATCTGCCAATATATGACATTGCATTTAAGGTTGGTTTTACATCCGTTGCCCATTTTTCGACGGCCTTTAAGCAAAAATATTCTGTAACTCCTTCAAGATACAGAAAAGACAATTTGCAAAAAGCACTCCATCTGGTTTGATCCAATTTTTCTTAACAAGCCTCATAGCGCAACACAAAGAGAGGGTAGCTCGAGCCAAAAGCTTGAGCTACCCTCCTGTCGGTAGATAACGCATTCTATTCAATTTTAAAAGTTTTAAAGCACGCACCGTACAGGCCCGTGTTTTCTTCTATCAGAGAAGGATATAAAGTCCAAGCAATGCGCCAAAGAGCGCGGGGATCAGAACGATGATGCCGTTTTTAATAAAATCAAGATAGCGCATGCGCACGCCCTGCGCTTTTAACATAGAGCCCCACATAATGCCTGCTAGCGCGCCGATCGGGGTTAAGAGCGCACCAAGGTTGGCGCCGATGACGGTGGCATAGAGCGCCTCGAGGCTTCCTTGCTCAGCTACAACAGAGCCCATAAGAACACTCATGGGGATGTTATTCATAACGTTATCTAAAAGCGTCGAAAAAACGCCGTAGGAAAGGATGGGTGGCATTCCCTGCAGGAGTGAAACAAGCACTGCAGTTACGCCCTGCGAGGAGAGCGCAAGAACAATCACGAACATTCCGAGCATAAAGGGGATCAACGTCCATGGGGCTCGGTGAAGGCAGGTGAGTAAGGCGGCAGGCTCTTTTTTCTGGATGCGGCAAGCAATGAGCACGCAAACAACCAAGCTGATCACCGCAACGAGCGAAATAAGCCACATTTGCCAGCCGAGATAACCACCGATGGCGAGCGCTACCGTACAAGCACCAAGATGGATGAGTCCCACGATAACAAGCGGGCGATTCATAAAGACGTGCGATGGGGAGGATTCCTTTTCCATAGGAAGCGAAAGATCCTTGCGGAAGAGAAAATAGAGCGCGAGAAAAGAAAAGATACCGGAGAGGAGAGTTGGCAACCACATAACGAGGAAATAGGATACGAAATTGATCTCTGCACTGCTGGCGAGATAGATATTCGTGGGATTTCCGATCATAAGCGCCATGCTCCATGTATTGGCAGCAACGAATTCCGTAATCAGATACGGAAGCGGAGAGATTTTTGCGTTTTTGCAAAAATAACAGATAAAGGGAGTGAAGGTCAGAATGATGATGTCGTTAGAGGTGAACACCGTCAGAATAGAGACAGTTATGTAAAGTGTTAAAAAAAGCCGCTTCTGCCCATTTCCGAAACGGTGAAGAACGACGTTGGCAACGTAGAAAAAAAAGCCAACGGCATCCAAAAAGACGGAGAGCACCGTCATGCAAATGAACAATACGAGAATTTTTAAGGGATTTACAGCGGTGTCTGCAACAAAGGCCGAGAAAACCGCTTTCGGCGAAACGAGGCCGCAAACCAGCATGGCGAGCGCGCCAAGGAGAACGATGATCGGATAGGTATCAAAGGTGCGCGAAAAAAGCTTAATTTTAGGAAAGAAAAGGATGGAAAGGATCATCAGCGCACAGGTGAGCGCCGCAATAAGAATGGATGGCCACATAGGCATTTCTCCTTTTTTCTATACTATGAAAAAAGCAAATAAAAAAGGCCTCGCTATTGCGAAACCCAAATATAAGAAGAGCAAATTGAAATGCTCACAGAAAACCGAACAAAGGGAGAAACGAGACGTTAATGCGAAGCGAAGCTTTTCGCTGCTGTCACAAAACAACAGTTCAAGCCCTCGGTCTATTAGTATCGTTCAACTGAACACATTACTGTGCTTACATCTACGACCTATCAAACTCGTAGTCTACAAGTGACCTTACTCATTTAAAATGATGGGATATCTCATC
>JAZQWS010000391.1:0-3462 GCA_045632465.1 Eubacteriales bacterium | reverse complement strand
CTTGTCTGCAAAACGATATCCGTCGCCACGTCGCAGGCGTGCAGGGAAATCACCAAATGCACGTCGCCCTCCTTCGGAAGCTTTCGGATATCCTCGCAAAGGAAACGCATGCCGCGAAAGCCGAGTGCCTCCGCCGTTTTTTGGCAATAGTCCATCATGTCAGCCTTGAGATCCACGCAAAGCATATCCACCTCGCGGCCGAGAACGGTCGTCAGATAGTGGTAAACCGCGAAGCTCAAATAGCTTTTTCCGCAGCAAAGATCGTAAACGGTCAGAGTTCCTTCGGCAGGCAGATCCGCATAGATCACCTGCAGATTTTCAAGAAAACGGTGGATCTGGCGGAATTTTCCCTGCATCTTATCATGCACGCGTCCGTTTTTGTCGCTGATGCCGAGAAGCGCCATATAGGGCTCGGTTCCGTCGATCAGATAGTTTTTCTTTCGATCCAAATTTTCAACGGCGGCAAGCGGGGCAGAGCTTTCCGCGGAGGAAAGCTTTCTTTTCAGCTTGTCCGCGCCGAGCAAAACCTCGGCACTGTTGTTTTTTCTCTTGTATTCCGCATCCCCAAGCGTTGTCAAAAGATTTACCTGTGAAAAATTCTCGATCAAGGGGCGCAGATTTTCCTCCAAAGCATCAAAGGAGAGATTTTTTTGCGAAACGGTTTTGGAAGGATGCGTGTATTCCAAAACGAGAAGCTTTTCCTTTGCACCCATGGCCGCGCGTCCGCTGATCTTCGGAAATTCTCCGCCATCGGGGCGCGAAAACACGATTTTTTTAAGGAATCCCTTGTCAAAGGCCTCAATGATCAGCCATAAAAAATCATTTTTCATCGGCAGACTCTTTGTTCTTTTTCTTAAAGGAAAGCTTGCGCTCCGTGCGGTTGCCGATGCGCTTGAGGTTTTCCTTGTGCGCAACCGTGATGATAACCGCAATCATGATCGTGATGAGAAGAATCAGCGGCGGGGTAACCGTGTTCATCATGCTGAATAAGCCGTGCACGAGCAGGGGATAAACGATCGCTGAGGTCACAGAGCCGAGAGAAACGTATTTAGAGGTCGCAACGAGCAAAACGAAAATGGCAAACATAATGGCGAAGAGAATCGGAGAGAGGATCAAAGCCATCGTTGCCGAAACGAGAACGCCTTTGCCGCCGCGGAATCCGTAATAAACGGGGAAAATGTGGCCAAGCACAGCCGCAAGACCTGCCGTATACGTACCAATGCCCATAAAGAGCATGTGCGCGCTGCTATAGCCCATGCTGAAGCCGCCAATGTAGCCGAAGCCGAAAAGAACGCCGCCGATGCAGATCGAAAGCGCGGTTTTCAGCATATCGCCGAAGAGAACGCCGAGCGCCGCCTTTCCGCCGAAGGTGCGGAGCATATTGGTCATGCCGGCGTTGCCGCTTCCGTATTTTCTGATATCATCCTTGAAAAAGACCTTGGAGATCACGATCGCGGTGTTAACGCTGCCGAGCAGATAGCCGGCCGCAATGGAGAGAAGGAAGAACGCAAAAAACAAAACAACGTTTTCCATCACCACGTTTTCGCCGTTTCCGCAAATTGCGGCAAACAAACCGCCTTGATTCAAATTAAACATAAGTCCCCTTTCCCGCCGCAGAGCGGCAAATGAAATTTTTTATCGCGCATTCAGCGCCCGGGTTTTTTCCCTTTTGCAAAAAGTGCTGAAAGTCGAGTGCTCACGTCAGCCTCTCTTGCCTTTGTTTCTTTCGTGCATTTTGAAACCGAAAGAACGGCATCGCCGAGCAGAGTAACGTCAACAACGTCGCCAACGGAAATATCAAACTGTCCCTTCGGAAGGCAAATCTCCTTTTCTCCCGCATCGGGAATCAGAACGAAAAGCGTTCCCTCAAGTCTGTCAACGGACATTCGTATCGTTTTATTCATGTGCCCTCACAAAACTATTTTTATATAGTATACAGTATTTTTAAAATAATGTCAAGAAACATCTTGCAATTTCGTTCGGAATTTTATATAATAAACGCATGAGATACAGTCATAAGGAGAAAAAGCATGAATTGGCTTTCCCGTCTTTTTGCTTCACTTTCGATCGATAGCTTCGGCGCTCTCGCCATCGAGGATGCGCAAATCATAAACGCGCGGCTTTTGGAAAAAGAGAATTTCACGCCGCGCAGCGTACTCATGTTCGTGATTCCGTATTATGCGGGCGAAACGGTGAATCTCTCTCGCTATGCCGCCGCCAGGGATTATCATATCCTCATCAAGGCGATAACGGATCGGTTGATCGAAGGGATCAAAGCGGAGCATCCCGAGGCGAATGCAAAGGGATACGGCGATCATTCGCCGATCAATGAGCGTTCCGCGGCCCTGCGCGCAGGGCTCGGCATCCTCGGAGATAATGGGCTTCTGATCCATGAAAAATACGGATCGTATATCTTTATCGGTGACGTGATCACCGATCTTGCGCCCGAGCTTCTCTTTGCAAAGCCGCCGATGGAGATCCGCACCTGCGCGCATTGCGGCAAATGCAAGGCCGCCTGCCCAACGGGGATCCTGCGCGGGGAAGGAGCAGATTGTCTCTCCGCCATCACGCAGAAAAAGGGCGCGCTTTCGGAGGATGAAAAGGCGCTCATGCGAAAATATAATACTGCCTGGGGATGCGATATCTGCCAAACGGTTTGTCCGTATAACCGCACCCCGATGGTAACGCCGATTGCCTTTTTCAAAGAAAGCCTCATCCCACGTCTGACGCGTGATTGCCTTGAAGGAATGTCAAAGGAAGCTTTTGCAGAGCGTGCCTTTGCCTGGCGCGGCCGTGCCATCGTAGCACGCAACATCGGGATTCTCGAAGAGAAATAAATAAAAAAGATGCTACCGGTTGGATAGCATCTTTTTCTATTAATGCCTTTAGGTAGTTGAGCACGAAGTGCGAAACAAACAACCACCCGCTATGCGGGTGGGCAACAAAGGTTATACCTTATTTTCGCGGCAATGAAACCTGAGCCTTCTCCTGAGGGAGAAGGGGGACCGCGCAGCGGTGGATGAGGAGTTACTACAGCGCTTTTACACCTCATCCGTCAGCCTTCGGTGCCACCTTCCCCCACTGGGGAAGGCTTACTGTAGCCTGTACTTTTGACTATGGTGGGAAATTTGGCAAGAGGCTTTTGCAAAGCAAAAGCCAGCGGCTTTAGTCGCTGGCCGGTAGTATTGGGCTTTTAGCCCTCGTGCAAACCACCCGTTTGACGGGTGGTTTTGATTATGAAAACTAAAGTTTACAAATATCGATTAAACGATCGTTTTTTCAAGATATTCGAGAGAGAGACGAACCATCTCATCGCCGAGCTCTTTGTTTGCCTCTTTTGCGCTTTCGGTAAACCAATGCTTGATCTCGGGCAGTCTTTCCAGCGTAACCGCTTCGGGATAAAGCGACATAAGGATCGAGCATTCAAACTTTCCTGCATGGTCATATCCGGTTGCATTCTGC
>JAZQWS010000390.1:0-2332 GCA_045632465.1 Eubacteriales bacterium | reverse complement strand
CCACCAATGTTGCCATAGCTTTTTGGGGGGGGGTGGGGAGAAACGGGACGCCGAGGGCGTCGTCCCCTACGAGGAATGATGACGTTACAACGGTGGAACGGCGGGAGCAAGCCTCCCGCCCTACAATGTTGCCATAGCTTTTTTTGGGGGTGGGGAGAAACGGGACGCCGAGGGCGTCGTCCCCTACGAGGAATGATGACGTTATAAAGGCGGAGCAGAGAGCGTGTACGGAATTATATGAAAGCACCACAACGCGATATTATTATCGGTTGCGGCACTTTTTTATTTCATTGTAATTTTTTCGGTTTTAGGCAATTCGCCCGATGCCGATCGTCCAACGTTAATGCAACTCCTCCGTTGCCATAGCATGGAGGAGGGCGGAGGAATCCGAATAGCCTGCGCTTTGCGCCGCTTCCTCGAGCGTTGCGCCGCCGTCTCTTGAGACAAGGGCGGTTCGGATCTTCAGTTTTTTTACGTAGGAATAGGGTGTTTCGCCGACACATTTTGAAAATCTTTTGATAAATCCGTTGGTTGAGAGGTTGCATCTTCTTGCAATTTCCGCAACGGTGAGCCCTTCGGCAACCGTGGCGTGGATGAGATCCAGCGCGCGGATGATGAGCGCATCGGCAACCAGATTTTCATGCGAGGTCTGGGCGGCGGCATTGGTGAGATAGATCACGATGGATTTGAGAAGATTTCTTTCGGGCGCGCCGATATCCCGCGTTTTGCAGAGCGTGCGAAAGGTATCCACGGCGCTTTTGATATAGGGCGATGCATTCGGATCTAAGCAGAATACCTCAGTGGATATGATCGGCGGCGTCAGATAAAAGCCTGCGTACGTATGATCAAGATTATCCTCTATGGAGGAAAAGGTGACCACGTTGGCATAGAACGGTATAAAATAGAGCATATCCTTCAAAAACGGAATTCGCTCTCCGTTTTTTACGTACCAGCCCGTGCCGCCATTTATATAATAAAGGCGATTGTATCCGTTTCTTGCATAATTCAACCAATCCTCGCCAACCTTGCAGGTTCCGAGGCCGTCCAATTTGCAGATATTATTTTCCATATGAAAAGCGCTCCAAATGTGTGATTTTTATCAATCATGGTGTTTAAATAATCATTGATAAATTTCCGAAATAATGATAAAATCAAAGCGAAGAACAAACGTGTATACTGCAATATTATCATAAAAAAACAAATTTGTCAATAAACAAAATGCATATCGCAAAATGATTTTTATCAATTGCGAAAATACAGAAAGGAAACTCAATTATGAAGCCCAATATGACGAAGCCTGATATGAGCTGGTTTGAAGAAGGCCGCTTCGGTCTTTTTTTGCACTGGGGACTCTATGCGCTGAACGGAGAAACCGAATGGCTGATGTATAATTCCGAGATGACGCCGGAGGAATACCGCGAGCGCTTTTTCAATTATTTTGAACCGGATCTTTTCGATCCGAAGGAATGGGCGCGCCTGGCGAAGAATGCGGGAATGAAGTATTTCGTTATCACAGCGAAGCATCACGACGGATTCTGCTTATGGGATACGAAAACAACCGATTTCAATGCGATGAATGCGCCTCTCTGCCGCCGCGATTTGCTGAAAGACATCATCGAAGCATTCCGAGAAGAGGGACTGAAGGTTGGCGTTTACTGCACGCTCCCCGACTGGAGCCGCCCTGATTTTCTCATTACCGATCGCCACCCCTTGCGCAATCATCCCGAAGAGCGCGACACCTCTACGTTTGCGCCGTTTCTTCGCGAGCAGGTGCGCGAGCTGCTGACCAATTACGGAAAAATCGACCTCATCTGGTTTGACGGAAATTATCTGGAAACTCAGCACATATGGGATGCGGAGGGGCTCAATAAAATGATCCGCGAAATGCAACCCGAAATTTTGATCAACCGACTGCCGGGATTTTCCGATTTTCACTCTCCCGAATGGACCATTCCGAAGAACGGCATACGGGATGCAGACGGCAATCTTCTGCCTTGGGAGGGATGCCAGGTATTTAACGGCGGCTGGTGCTACCCCCGCTACGATCGCCAGCATCGGAAGAGCGCCAAGCAGGTTGTGGAAATGCTGATCCGACACGTTTCTCGCGGCGGCAATCTGCTGCTCAATGCCGGCCCTACCTCCAGAGGATGCTTTGACGAATACGAAACGGAGATATTCGGGGCGCTGGCGCGCTGGATGAAATGGAACGGCCGCTCCATCCCCGGATGCACGGTTGCTCCTTCGGATCTGCCCGAGCCCGAAAGCGGTCTTTACACCTACAATCCCAAGACCAACCGACTCTACGTGCATCTGCTGTCCTGGCCGGATCACA
>JAZQWS010000389.1:0-7957 GCA_045632465.1 Eubacteriales bacterium | reverse complement strand
CAGAGAAGGGCAGGACGTGCTCCTCTTTATCGACAATATTTTCCGTTTCACACAGGCGGGAAGTGAGGTTTCCGCACTTCTCGGACGTATGCCCTCCGCCGTTGGTTATCAGCCTACGCTGGCTACGGAAATGGGTGTGCTGCAGGAGAGAATCACTTCTACCAAACGCGGTTCCATTACCTCCATTCAGGCGGTTTACGTTCCTGCGGATGACCTGACCGACCCTGCACCCGCCACGACCTTCGCGCATCTGGATGCAACCACGGTTCTTTCCAGAGGCATTGCGTCGCTCGGTATTTATCCCGCTGTGGATCCCCTGGATTCCACCTCCCGCCTTCTTTCCCCCGACGTTGTGGGCATTGAGCATTACGAGGTGGCAAGATCCGTTCAGCAGATCCTCCAGCGCTATAAGGAGCTGCAGGATATCATCGCCATCATGGGTATGGAGGAGCTTTCCGAGGAGGATAAGCTGACGGTTAGCCGCGCAAGAAAGATCCAGCGCTTCCTTTCCCAGCCCTTCACCGTTGCCGAGCAGTTCACCGGCATGGAGGGACGCTACGTTCCCGTGAAGGAAACCATCCGCGGCTTCCGCGAGATTTTGGACGGCAAGCACGACGATCTTCCCGAATCTGCATTCCTCTTCGTCGGCACGATCGATGAGGCAGTTGCCAAGGCAAAAACGATCAAGGCCGCACAGTAAGGAGGAGGACTTATGAAGGACTTCCCCTTACAGATCGTTACCCCGGATAAAACCGTGATGGATGGAAGAGCCACCAGCCTTCTGATCCACACAACCACGGGTGACGTGGAAATTCTCGCAGGCCACACCGATCTTCTGGCCGCGCTCGGAACGGGGCGCGCCCGCATCCGCACCGCGGAGGGAACGAATCTTTTCGCCAGCGTGAGCGGCGGATTCCTCTCTGTGGCAAACGGAGGCGAGGTTCGCGTTGCGGCGACCACCTTTGAGCTTGCAAGCGAGCTGGATCTTGCCCGCGCGCAAAATGCGAAGGAAGCGGCCGAGCAGGCGCTGAAGGAAGCAAAGAGCAACGTCGAAATGGATCGCGCAAAAGCCAAGCTTGCAAGAGCCTTGGCGAGAATCAGCGTAAAGAGCATGAAATAAAAGCAGATCTTTGCCATTTTCAAAAAAATCAAGCGGTGCGACCGAGCAAAATGCCCTCGTCGCGCCGCTTTTATTTCTTTTATTTAAGGAGCTTCATATGGATCTCATCATTTTGCAAATGGATCTCGGACGGCAAATAAAAATGGCAGAGGCGCTTTCGGCACCTCTGCCATTGCTTTATATAGATTTTTAAGCCTCCAAATCCACCTTTTCCGAATCATCCGGGCGGCGAAGGAAGGAGATGATAAAGGGAATGCAGATAAGGCCGGAGATCATATCCGCCACAGGCTGCGCAAGCAAAATTCCCGTCAGATCAAAGAGCTTGCTGAAGAGCAGGAGCACCGGGATAAAAGCAAGTCCCGAGCGCATCAGGGCGAGGAAGGAAGCAACGCCCGCCTCGCGGATGCTTTGATAAAGCATATTCACCGGCACGGAAAGCGGCAGGAAAAGAAGTCCCAGCGCGGCATAACGCAGTCCCTGCGTTCCGATCACGATCACCGCCTCGCTCTTCTGGAAGAGCGCGATGATGCCGGGCGCAAAGATCAGGCCAAGCACGCAAAGCACAGCGCTCAGCACAAGGCCAACGCCCATCGTGAAGAGCAGGCCGTTTTTCACACGGCGGCGCTTGCCCACCTGATAATTGAAGGAGGCAACCGGCTGGAAGCCCTGTCCGATGCCGAGCGAGGTGCAAAGCACCAGAGCGGAGCAGCGGTTGACAACGCTGATCGCGGCAATGGCCGCATCGCCGAAGGGCTTGGTGAGATTGTTAAGAATTCCGTGCGAGATAGACGTGAGTCCCTGGCGAAGAAGCGAAGGAAATCCAACGCGCATAATGGAAAGATATACGTCGGTCTCGCGGGAAACTGCGCAGAGCGAAATGCAGCTCTGCGCCTTTGCAAAATACATAACGAGCAGGATCGCGAAGCTGACAGCCTGCGAGATCGCCGTTGCCATACCTGCGCCAAATACGCCAAGCTCAATCACACGAACGAAAATATAGTCGAGCAGGATATTGAGAAGTCCGCCCGCCGTAAGACCGAACATTGCGTAAAAGGCCTTGCCCTCGTAGCGAAGGTTATTGTTCAGCACCAAAGAGCCAATCAGAAGCGGGCAGGAAATCAGCACCCACATACCGTAATCCATCGCGTGCGGCAGAATGGTTTTCGTGCTTCCGAGCAAGAGCATAAATGGCTCGAGGAAAATAAGGCCAAGGCTCATCAGCACAAGACCTATACCCGTGCCGAAGAAGAATGCCGTGGAAACGTAGCGCGTGGCCTCCTTCGTGTCTCGATCTGCCAAAGCCTTGGCAACAAACGTGCCCGAGCCATGCCCCATCATAAAGGCAACCGCCTGAATGATGGCCTGAAGCGTGAAAAGAATTCCCGTTGCGCCCTGGGCGCTCTCGCCGAGCGTTCCCACAAAATAGGTATCCGCCATGTTATAAATGCTGGTGATCAGCATCGAAATCGTGGTTGGAATTCCAAGGGTAACGATCAGCCGAGCAACCGGCGTTTCGGTCATTTTTATATAATGTTCTTGCGATTTTGACATCTTTTGTTTACATCCTTCCACGGAATCAAACTCTATACGTCAAATCTCCATAGGTCGGAACAGGCCAATATTCGCGTGCGGTCAGCACCTCCATGCCATCCACAGCGCGGCGAAGCGCATCCATCTTTGGGAGAACAACTTCCCTATAGCACATGGCTCTCTGCTCGTCGTTTTCCTTGGCTCTTGCGGCGGCCTCTGCCTTTTCAAGCGCGAGGGTTGCATTGTAGGTTTTGGAAAGAAGATCCGAAAGCTTTCCGATCAGGCTTTCCTCCATCGAAACGTCCACGCCGCGCAGCGCCTCTCTCTTTGCAATCAGCGAATCGGCGAGAAGCTTGATATACTTGGTAACCGCGGGGATATAATCGCGCATGGACATTTCCAGCATCGTGCGCGCCTCGATACCGATCACGTTGCGATAGGTTTCGAAGAAGATCTCGCGGCGGGAGCGCATCTCCACCTCATTCATAACCGCAAAGCGCGTAAAGAGGGCGATATTCTTCTCATCCGTGAAATGCTCGTATGCCTCGGGAGCGCTCTTGAAGCAGGAGAGGCCTCTGGCTCTTGCCTCCTCCTCCCATTCCTTACTATAGCTATTACCCGAGAAAAGAATGCGGCGGTGCGCACGGAAGGTCTCGGCGATCAGCTTATCCAGCGCCATCTCAAAATCCTTGGCCTTGCCGAGGATATCCGCGAAATCCGAGAAGGATTTTGCAACGGCGGTGTTCAGAACGATATTGGCAAGCGCGATATTCTGCGACGAGCCAACCATGCGGAACTCAAACTTATTGCCCGTGAAGGCGAAGGGCGAGGTACGGTTGCGGTCGGTGTTATCCTTGCGGATGCCGGGGAGCGAGGGAACGCCGAGGGACATGTACTTGGTGTCCTTCTTATGATAGGTCGATCCGTCTGCGATCGCATTCACAAGCTCTTCCAGCTCCTCGCCGAGGAAGATGGAGATGATCGCGGGGGGCGCCTCTGCGCCGCCAAGACGGTGATCATTTCCTGCCGTTGCGGCAGAGATACGGAGAAGATCCTGATAATCGTCCACAGCCTTGAGAACGGCCGCCAGCATCAGGAGGAAGCGCTTGTTATCCGCAGGGGTTTTGCCGGGCTTCAGAAGGTTCTCGCCCGTGTCGGTCGCGATCGACCAGTTGTTATGCTTACCCGAGCCGTTGATGCCCGCAAAGGGCTTCTCTGCCAGGAGGCACTCCATGCCGAACTTGGGCGCGAGCTTGCGCATATACTCCATCGTCAGAAGGTTCTGATCCACGGCAATATTCGTGGAGCTGAAAACGGGGGCAAGCTCATGCTGTGCGGGCGCCGTTTCATTATGCTTGGTTTTTGCGGTGATACCGAGCGCCCAAAGCGCGCGGTCCAGCTCTGCCATATATGCGCTAACGCGGGGCTTCAGCGCGCCGAAATAATGATCCTCCAGCTCCTGCCCCTTCACGGCGGGAGCGCCGAAAAGCGTACGGCCGCAATAGAAGAGATCGCGTCTTGCCTTGAAGTCCTCGGCATCCACGAGGAAATATTCCTGCTCTGCGCCAACCGTGGTCTGCACGCGCTTGGTGGTTGTGTCACCAAAGAGAGCCAGAAGGCGAAGCGCCTCCGCGCTGATCGCATCCATCGAGCGAAGCAGGGGCGTTTTCGTATCCAGCGCCTCACCCGTATAGGAGCAGAATGCGGTGGGAATATAAAGAGAGCCATCTTTTACAAAAGCATAAGATGCGGGATCCCATGCCGTGTATCCTCTGGCCTCGAAGGTGGCGCGCAGGCCGCCCGAGGGGAAGGAGGAGGCATCGGGCTCGCCCTTGATAAGCTCCTTGCCCGAAAATTCCATAATCACCTTGCCGTTGCCAACGGGAGAAAGGAAGGAATCGTGCTTCTCCGCCGTTACACCCGTGAGGGGCTGGAACCAATGCGTGAAGTGCGTGGCACCGTGCTCAACGGCCCAGTCCTTCATTGCGCTTGCAACAACGTCTGCGATCGTGGCATCGATCTCATTGCCCGTGGCAATGGTTTTTTCAAGCGATTTATAAACGTCCTTGGGAAGTCTTTCGCGCATTACGTCCTCGCTGAAGACCTGAGAGCCGAAAAGCTCGGGAACGCGAATATTTTTCTCCATAAAAAGAACCTCCGTTTTTATTATCTTTCATATTATGATAAAATTATACATCAACACGGCGAAAATGTCAATAGAAAACGCACAAGTGGAGATATATTTCTTAAAAACACATATTTATACCAGCGTTGTGGGTTTTGATTTAGAAAAAGCATATATACAATCGCGCATTGTGGGGCGATTAAATATGAACAAATTGTGATGCACAAATTTGCAACTCTTCTTTCCGCCAAGAAAACGGGCGCATGGCAGCATTTTTTTGCCGCTTTGCGCATTTCCCCTCTTGACTTTTCTTGGTTTTGTGATATACTATTTAATGGTGTAATTTGACCGATTAATAATAAAAGGAAGAAAAATGCATTACATTACCTTGGACCTTGAGTGGAATCAGGCATATGCGCAAAAGGCTCTTGCCGTTCAGCGCCGCCTTTCTGCACGCTTGCGCGGCGAGGTGATCCAGATCGGAGCCGTCAAGCTCGATCGGCATCTGCGCGTTTGCGGATCGTATTCGGTGATCGTTAAGCCGCAATACTTCAAAAAACTTCATAAGCACGTCAGCGATCTGACGGGAATCAGCCAAGAGATGATGGATGCAGGCGTTCCCCTCCCCACAGCGGCAGAAAACTTCAAGCGATTCTGCGGCGAGGATTTCGTTTTCCTCACCTGGGGGCCGGACGATATTCCGATGCTCAAGGATAATTTCCGCGTGCACGATCTGCCCACGGAATGGCTCGACCGCGTTTACGATCTGCAGGTGATCTTTAACCGCCAGACCGACGGCGGCACCAAGCAGCGCTCTTTGGAATTTGCCATGGAGCATTTCGATATCCCGCAGAATCTCCCTGCACACGATGCGCTGAACGATGCGTATTTCACCGCGCTCGTTGCGGCAAAGCTGGACATCAAGGAGGGCATCCGCGCATACGATGCATCGCAGGGACAGTATCTTGAATCCTCCGTGATTGGCGATGCAGATGCAGGCGAAGACGGATACGTTACCATCAGTGAAATGCTGGACGATGCGATCGTTTCCAAGCCGCTGTGCCCGATCTGCCATAAGCCCCTGGCTCCCAAGGGCAAGCCCCTGCATTCCAAAGGACAAAGATACATCTACTATTACGAATGCAAAAAAGACGGCGATATGTTCTTAACTCTGAAGCTCCATCGCAATTTCAACGACACATGGCGCGCAAAGCGCACCATTGCCTATGCGCAGGAGGCCGAGATCGAGGAATACCAAAAGAAGCTGGAGGCCGGCAGCATTCGCCGCCGCACGCGCCCGCGCCGCCCCCGCAGAAGAAGCGGCCAAAGCACAAAAAAAGAATCTCAATGACAATATATATTTACAAAAAGCAAAGAAACCGCGGTTTGATCCACGGTTTCTTTGCTTTTTATTTTTGTTTTCCTTTATATGCAATATACTCGGGAATTTGCTCGCGTCTTCCGATTTTCCTCGTTTTGAGCTCATCGAAATGCTCCTTCATCGTGCCAAAGGTGCGAGGCTCTGCATAGTAGGGGCAATCCTCGGGATTTTCAAAGGACTCGTACATACCGCCAAGCGCGCCCTCGTGATCCGAGCCGCCGGCAATGAAGAGATTTTTTTCATAGGCAATGCGAAGCGCCTCTCTCTGCTCCTCGGGCGAAACCGAGAAATGGTAAACCTCAAGTCCATCAATTCCCAGCTCGATCAGCTGATCCATATAGTGCAATCTCTTATAGGGATGCGCAACCAGAATGATGCCGCCCGCCTCATGCACGAGGCGAATGATATCCTCTGTCGGAAGAAAATCGTATGCCGGAGGAACCATCCCGCGCTGCTTGAGGAAGTTTTTATTAAACCAATCCTCGTAATCCTCTGCCTTGACAAGCCCCTTGGCCATCATGGCGCGGTACACGTGATCGTTGCAAAGCCAGGCAATGCCTTTATTATATTCCAGGACCTCCTCCCACGTGATGCCTTGGATGTCTCCCTTTTCAACCGCCCAGCCGAAAACAATGCGGGTCTGATCGGTTTCGCGCAGAGCCATGCCGCGCAGATACTCCGCCATCGGCGGATAGGTGGGGTCAAAATCATAAGCAACGAAATGGAAATCCACGGGCTTTCCCAGCATCGAGAAGGTGGAAAACTCACAGCCGAAGATGGATTCAAGCCCATGTTTTTTCGCATAATACGCGATTTCTTCGTTCGCGGTCACGGTATCATGGTCGGTTACGGCGATTGCACCATATCCCTCTCCTTTTGCCAAAAGCACAAGCTCCTCGGGGGTATATTTGCCGTCAGAATGCGTGCTATGTAAATGAAGGTTTGCATAAGGCTTCATTTCCCATCCTCCAAATCAAAAAAATCAAAGATACTTTCCGCGGCGCGCGGTGTGCGTGTGCTTATATTCTCTCTTGCCGATCTTGCGCTCCTTCAGCTCGCGGAAGTGCTCCTCCATCGTTCCGAATACGCGGGGCTCAAGATAGTAGGGACATTCCTCCGGATTTTTGAAGGAAATGTATTCGCCGCCAAGCACACCGCTATGATCCGTGCCACCCGCGATGAAGAGATTCTTCTCATAAGCAATGCGCATGGCCTCGGTCTGCTCCTCGGGCAAAAGATCGGGGTGATAAACTTCTATTCCATCCAAGCCCATTGCAACAAGCCGGTCGATAAAATGCAGCTGCTTATGCGGATGCGCGATCAGGATGATGCCGCCCGCGGCGTGCACAAGATCTATGATGCCCTTGGCATCCTTAAAGGGATAAGCGGGCGGAATCGGCGCAAGATGCTCATGGTAATACCAGATCTTATCCACCCACTCTTCATATTCCTCGGGCTTGGCAAGTCCCTTGGCCACCATCGTGCGGAATACCTGCTCGTTGCAAAACCAGGCAACGCCCTCGTTGGCATCCAAAACGTCCTGCCAGGTAAGTTCGGTCATAAATCCCGCCTTCTGACAGCGCTCAAAGGTAACGATCGCCATATCCGTCTCGCGAAATGCCATACCGCGAAGATACTCGGCCATCGGCGGATAGGCGGGATCGAAATCAAAGGCAACGAAGTGAAAATCCGAGTGCGGCTCATCCGTCGGCGGAACGGTGAATTCACAACCAAAGATGCTCTCAAGGCCGTTCTCCGCGGCACAGCGCATCAATGCTTCATTTGCGGTCACAGTATCATG
>JAZQWS010000388.1:0-2890 GCA_045632465.1 Eubacteriales bacterium | reverse complement strand
GCGATGATGTCGCTTTCCAGAATGTTCGTGATGTACACGAAATGCGCCGCATCCGCGAAGAGAATCGCGCTTGTGATGGAAAGCGAAAGCGAGCTTTCCATGCAGGAGGATGATGGAAAAGGCGATCCTTCGCTTCATATTTCCTTCGAAAACGTGCATTTTTCCTATCTCGGTAAGAAGGATAACCTGAAAGACATTTCCTTTTCATTAAAGAAAGGAGATCGGCTCGGCATCATCGGCGCAACGGGAAGCGGAAAATCCACGGTACTAAGGCTTCTCATGCGCTTTTACGATGCGGACAGCGGCATCATTCGCATTCACGGAAAGGATGTTCGATCCTACACGAAGCAGGAGCTTTCCGCAATGTTTGGCGTTGTTTTCCAAAACGATTTCCTGTATGCGGACACGATCGAGGAAAACATCCGTTTCGGACGAGAGATCCCGATGCAGGACATCGAGGAGGCCGCCAAAATCGCGCAGGCGCACGATTTTATCACCTCGTTTTCCGACAGTTACGGGTACGCCGTTTCCACGGGAGGAACGAACCTTTCGGGAGGCCAGCGCCAAAGACTTCTGATCTCCAGAGCGCTTGCGGGGCATCCGCAGATTCTGATCTTGGACGATGCATCCTCGGCGCTGGACTATAAGACCGATGCAAATCTGCGCCGCGCACTTGCAGAAGCCTTTCCCGATACAACCGTGATCACCGTTGCGCAAAGAGTCAGCTCCGTGAAGGGATGCGACCTGATCCTCGTGATCGAGGACGGCGCGATCATTGGATGCGGCAAGCATGAGGATCTCTTGGAAAGCTGCATCGAATACAAGGAAATCAGCGATTCGCAGATGGGAGGTGCTTTCCTTGACTAACGAAATGAAAAAAGAAAAGGGCTTTAACAGACGCCTGTTTTTCAGGCTCAGCAAATACGTTTTAGAGCAATGGCCGCTTTTCGTTACCGCTCTGCTCCTCACGCTCGGTGCAAACCAGCTCTCGCTTCTCGGCCCGCGCTATTCGGGCTCTGCGATCGATGCGATCGCGGCAGAGGGCGGCGTTATTTTCCCAACCGTTTGGAAAAACGTCTTGTATATGCTTTTATGCTACGTTGTTTCCGCTCTGCTTTCCTACATGCTTTCGGTTGTGATGATTCGGCTCAGCCAAAGGATCATATACAAGATGCGAAAGCAGGTGTTTGAAAAGCTCACGACACTTCCCGTTGGTTATTTCGACACGCACGCAACGGGCGATATCATCAGCCATCTTTCCTATGATATTGATACAATCAACAGTACACTTTCGCACGATCTGATCCAGGTGATGACCAGCCTTTACACCGTGATCGGCTCACTCATCTTCATGTGGCAGATCTCAAAGCCCATGATCCTGATCTTCACCCTGACGGTGCCCGTTTCGATCCTTTTCACGCGGTATCGCTCCAAGGTGGTGCGTCCGCTTTTCCGACAGAGAGCAAAAAAATACGGTGAGCTGAACGGATTTGCCGAGGAAATGCTGACAGGATCTCGCACCATTACGGCTTACGGACGGCAACAAATCATTTGCGGCCGCTTCAATAAAATCAACGATGAGGCAATGGGCGCTTATCACAAAGCGGAATATCATGCCGCTCTGCTCTTCCCTACGATCAACCTGATCAACAACATTTCGCTGACGCTCGTGGCAATCATGGGCGGCATCATGTATATGTATTCGCAAAACGGCACGTTTGCCGCGGCATCCGTCTTTTTCATCACGCTGGGCGGCGTTGCACAGTTCGTTCAGTATTCGAGAAAATTTGCCGGACCAATCAATGAATTTTCCAACATTCTCCACGAATTTCAATCCGCTTTCTCCGCGGCAGAGCGCGTATTCGCTATCCTTGACGAAGCCCCCGAAAAGCCGGATACACCCGATGCCGCGGACTTTACGGACGTGAAGGGCGACGTTTGCCTCGATGACGTTACCTTTGGATACACCCCCGAAAAGGCGATCCTCAAAAACGTTTCGGTGCATGCCGAGCGGGGCAAAACCGTTGCGATCGTTGGCCCGACGGGCGCAGGAAAAACAACGATCATCAATCTGCTCATGCGCTTTTACGATCAGCAGAGCGGCGAGATCCGCATGGACGGCATTCCTTCCTTAAATATCAAACGGCGGGATCTGCGGCGCGCATTCACCATGGTGCTGCAGGACACCTGGCTCTTCTACGGTACGATATACGAAAATATCGTTTACGGCAAGGAGGATGCAACGCCCGAAGAGGTTTACGCGGCGGCAAAATCCGCAAGGATCGCAAGCTATATCGAAAGCCTGCCCGACGGATACAACACGCTTCTCTCCGACGACGGCGTTAACATTTCCAAGGGACAGCGCCAGCTGATCACAATCGCGCGCGCTTTTCTTTCAAACGCTCCGATTCTGATCCTGGACGAGGCGACCTCCAACGTTGACTCACGCACGGAGATCCAGATCCAGAACGCGATGGCCGAGCTGATGAAAAACAAGACCTGCTTTATTATCGCGCACAGACTTTCCACAATACAGAATGCAGATACCATTCTCGTTGTGAAGGACGGAACGATCATCGAGCAAGGCAATCACGAGGCGCTGATGCATCAGAAGGGATTTTATTATTCCTTGCATCATTCGCAGTTTGTATAATAAAAACGCTCCGAAATAGGGGTTCACCCTAAAGGACAGTTTTCAGAAATACGGTATATCTCAAAAGAGGTATGCCGTATTTTGCTTTTGTGGACACAAATGCAGTGCTTGTCAGGAAAATTGACAAGGCATAGGTGAACAAAAAAGGCTCCCTTGTGTAAAGGGAGCTGTCAGCGAAGCTGACTGAGGGATTGTTCTACGAGGTGATCAATATATTCACAGACACCTCGAAAGTTT
>JAZQWS010000387.1:0-5898 GCA_045632465.1 Eubacteriales bacterium | reverse complement strand
CGCGGATCCTGCGCGGGGAAGGAGCAGATTGTCTCTCCGCAATCACGCAGAAAAAGGGCGAGCTTTCGGAGGATGAAAAGGCGCTCATGCGAAAATATAATACTGCCTGGGGATGCGATATCTGCCAAACGGTTTGTCCGTATAACCGCGCCCCGATGGTTACGCCGATTGCCTTTTTCAAAGAAAGCCTCATCCCGAATCTGACGAGTGATTGCCTTGAAGGAATGTCAAAGGAAGCTTTTGCAGAGCGTGCCTTTGCCTGGCGCGGCCGCGCAACCGTTGCGCGTAATCTCGAAATTCTTGAAGAAAAATAAATGCAAAAAAGAATGTGCCATCACTTGGGTGGCACATTCTTTTTTACATTATGAAAACTAAAGTTGTCAAAAACCGATCAAACGATCGTTTTTTCAAGATATTCGAGAGAGAGACGAACCATCTCGTCGCCGAGCTCTTTGTTTGCCTCTTTTGCGCTTTCGGTGAACCAATGCTTGATCTCGGGCAGTCTTTCCAGCGTAACCGCTTCGGGATAAAGCGACATAAGGATCGAGCATTCAAACTTTCCTGCATGGTCATATCCGGTTGCATTCTGCACCGCGGTGCTCATCGTGGGAATCACCTTGATCCAGGCAAAGGGGTTGTCGTCGGTTTCAAGATTTTCGTAGTAATCCGCATAGCTCTCCGAGCCCCACCAGCCCTGGCCCTTGGTCTTTTCAAGGTAGCGCATGGTAGCTCTCTTGGCCGCCTTCATGTAAGAAAGCGTCATGGGCATGAGGCTCTCCTGCTCGAACTGATGGTGGATCAGCACGTAGATATTGCGAAGTCCCGCAGAGAGCATCGACATAAATACGTTGAAAACGTATTCCTCGAAAACAACCTCGTCTACGTGCACCGTGCCGCTCGTGTCGCCGCCAACTGCCCAGCTTGCGGGAGAATAGCTGATCGAGGGAGCGATGATGATCTCCTTCTTCTCAGCCAGCTTTTCAAGCAGACCTTGTGCCACAAGCGTGTCGCATCCGTAGGAGCAATGCGGGCCGTGGTATTCAACCGTGCCGCCAACCAGCACCACGGGGGTTTTGTTTTTCTTCGCGTTTTCAATTTCGCGAGGGAAGCATTTATCAAGATACATGTCTGTTTATTCCTTTCTTCCTGCCGTGAATTCGTAGCCTTCCCAGTTGTTGTCAACGATCTCGCCGCCGTCAAAGGCAACCACGTTTTCACAAACAAAATTTTTAATGGGAGCACCCGCAAGATACATTGCGTAAACGCAGCGTGAGCGTATGTTTTTCACGGTAATGTTGTAAAATTCATCGCTTGTGTTCTGTCGCGAGCCGTAAGCCTTCACGTCGCCGATTCTCACGGTCTGCAGAGCGCGGCCGAGAATGCCGGGGATCTTGTCGGAAATGTCAACAACGTCATCAACAATCACATCGTGAATCGTGGATTCTCCTTGGCAGAGAAGGCGAACGCCCGCATCCAGCGAAGCGGAATGCACGTGGCGAACCATAATGTGCGAAATATCGTCGGGCCATCCCTCCACAGCATAGCCAAGCTTTGCCGTTCCTCTGGAAAGAGCTGTGAGAGCCACGGTGTCATCTCCCGTAAAGCCGTAGATATTTTCGATCAGAATGTGATGGCATCCCTTGCGGATATCAATGCCGTCGGCTTGGCGGATGCGCATATCGAAGTAATTTTCAAGAGAAAGACCGTGATATTCGTTTCCGTCCTTGTCGAAGCAGGTGTCGTCGGCCTTCATGGTAATATCGTGAATATGGCCGTTTGCGCAGTAGCCGTAGTGAACGGCCCACCAGCGGAAGTTGTGAAGCGCGATATTCGCAAGCTCAAATCCGTCAACGTTCGTGAAGAAGATCAGGCTGTTCACATAGATATGAGGCCAGCCGTCCTTGTTGCTGTTTGCCTCGGAAAGGCCGTTGTACGTGCCACCGTCGAGAATCGCGCCGTTTTTGCCGATCATGCGAATGTTTCTGTCCGTTTCGGCCATCGTGTTGCTCTTATGATGTTCGTTGATAAACATGTTATCAAACGTGTTGTCTGCCATTTTGAGATAGCAACCGTCAAAAATAAGATTGAAATTTGCGGGCACAACGATATGGCTTTCGATATCCCAGTTTCCCGTGATCGTCGCGGTGCGCGTTCCGTCTGCAACAGCGGCATCGATCAACCCCTGAATATGCGCCGTTCCGCCAACGTTAAAGAGAACGCCGTATTTTTCGACTGCTTTCATTTTCATTCCTCTTGCGTGCGTGCCGCGCATTTTATTGCGCGGCAGCTTTCTCTTATAAAAGATTAGAAATCAAGCTCGAACAGACCCTTATCGAGATAGTTGGTCATTGCGGTGCAGCCGTCCTTCGTAACGGCAACGCCCTTTTCCCAGCGGCAGCCGAAGGTCGGGCCGGAAATGAAGGTGTCAACCTGGAAGGTCATGTTCTCCTCAAGGGGATAGTCGCTGATGGTCTCCATCCAGGGAGCCTCAACCTCGATCATACCCGTGCCGTGGCAGGGGCCGTAAACGAAGTTGTCCTTCATGCCGTTCTCCTCGTAGAGCTTGTAGAAGTCCTTTGCAATGTCGCTTGCCATAACGCCGGCCTTGATTCTTTCGGTCGTCCAATCATGCGCCTGCTTGCAGAATTCAACGATCTTTCTTCTTTCTCCCTCCAGCTTGCCCATAACAACGGGAATACCGGTTGCGGGGGAATAGCCGTCAATTTTAGCGGAAAGATTGAGCTGAACGATGTCGCCCTTGCCGATCTTTCTGTAGCAGGAGCGGCTGATGGCGTGGCGGGTGGATTCCTCGCTGAATACGTACATGGGAAGACCCTCGTACTCTGCGCCGTTCTCGTAAATTACCTGCTGTGCAACGCCAACCATCTCCAGCTCGGTAACGCCGGGCTTCAGTCTGCGAACAACCTCGTCGGTCGCAAGATCGATGATGCGGAAGCCTTCCTTGATGCAGGCAAGCTCGTTCACGCTCTTGATCTTTCTGAGGGTAACCATGATGTCTGCGCACTTAACGATCTCTGCATCGGGGAAGCTCTCCTGCAGGCCCTCGTAGATGGGAAGGGTGCATTCAACGTAAGAGCCGAGACCGATCTTGAGCTTCTTTCCGGTGATGCCGAGTGCCTTGAAAACGTCGGCAAAGGTATCAGCCTTCAGCTCGGGGTAGGAGGGGTCTGCGCTCTCTCTGAATTCCTTCAGAACGAAAACCTTGTCGAGGTGCGATCTGTCCTTAGCGAAAATAGCGGACTCAGGGCCTGCAAGAAGTGCGGCATCGCCGTTTGCCGCGATCACAACGCCGGCTCTCTCAAAGAGAGGCCAGAAGCCCGAGAAATATCTTGCGTTTGCGTAGTCGGATTCGGTGGAAACAACGAGCATTGCGTCAAGGCCTCTTGCCGCAACGAGAGCCGCCGCCTTCTTCACTCTCTCCTGATACTCATAATGGGGAATGCAAATTCTGTTTTCCATTTTGAAATTCTCCTTTGTATGTAAAATTATTTATTTAAATTCTTGATCTTATTTTTCATTGCCTCAGCGGCATCGGGCATAAGAACGCCCGTTGTCATGTGGTAGGTAACGCTCTCGCCCTTTTTGAGATACTGCTCGTAGCCCATCTTTTTGCAGTACTTGTAGCCGAGATGCTCTGCCGTGGAGGGAAGAACCATGCCCATCGCATCCTCGTCCTCGGTTCTGGAGATCCAGCGGATGCCGAGCGGAAGCTCCTCGGGGCGATGCATTACGTAGTAAGCGTAGCCGTCGGGCAGTACCTGCATCGTGTGTGCAGATCCATTTTCGTCCGCAAAATACTTGCAGGTGAAAACGATTTCGGGCGCATAGGACTGTGTCTTGCTGTCCACGGTGTCCATAATGGCAATGTTTTCATCCAGCTTTGCAAGATATGCATTCGTTTCCTTTTCCTTGGGATAGCCCGCGGGAACCTCGTGGTGTGCCTTGATGTCCGAATGCTTTGCGGTGTAGTAAAGATGTGCGCCATCCTCGGGGCGGTAGTTGATATGGCAAAGATAGAAATATTCCAGCGGCAGATCCTTGCGGTTTTCAAAGTGCGCCGTGATCTCCATCACGCCCTCGTTTTCGTAAAGGCGGCATTCGGGGCGGAAAAGATAATTGTATTCGTAGCAGCGCTTGTGCTCGTAATCTCCGGAAACGGCGATATATTTTCCTCTCTCATCCTCGCCGAAGAGAATGTATGCCTTCTGATATACGGCAATCGGAAGCTCGCCGTGCGGCAGGTGGTTGTCCTCCGCTGTGGGATTTCCGATCGCGGTCAGTCCGCAATGCATAACGAAGCAGCCGTAGCTCGGGCCGTAAACGTCCTTGCAGGGCATTGGCTCGTCATAAATGGTCTTCATCGTGCCTCTGTGGCCGAAGAATTCCATATCCCAAACCATCTGTCCCATGTAGGGAAGAATCACGGCATAGCCTGCGCCGTTTTTGATGCGAATGGCCTCAATGCCCGTGGAATAAAGGAAGGTTTCCGCGGAAAGCGCGCCGATCGTTGCAACCGTCTTGCAATCGCGCGAGAAATGCTCTCTGTATAGCTCAATGCGTCCGTTCATAGAAACAAAGCCTCCGATTTTTGTTAACTATCTCTATTATAAAACAAAAATCAAGTCTTGTATTTAAGAAATCTTCCCATATTTTTGCACAATCGTAAATTCTTTTATTTTGTAATAAAAATATAGCTGCGTGTTCTTCAAAATATTCGCCCTTGCATTTTTGAGAAATATATGTTAGAATAATTGCAAGTGCGTTTGCAAGAATTTTGTATTCTTTTGCAATGCTTTTATAGAAAACGTCGGTAGCGTTTGATATACTGAAATCAACCATTCGGAAAAGAGGTATAAGCCATGCATCTTTCGTTATATAGGATTAAAGAATCCATTTATCAGATTCGAAACGGCGAAAAAAGCAGCTCCATGCTCTCGCGTTACGGTATTTTGAAGGGAGATGGAAGCCCTGCGGAAAATTCCGAAGCCTGCTCCGTTTACGGAAACGGAGTCGCGTTTTCTGCAAAACGCAAGATTGATTTATCTGTAAAGGAATACGGCGAGCGCCACACGATCGAGATATCGCTTTCTGCCGGCGAGCGTTTTTACGGACTCGGTGATTCCTCGCGTGACGGAATTCAGCTGCGCGGAAAGGAAATCCTTCTTGAAAAATCCAATGTGAAATGCTACGGCCCGATGCCCCTGCTCCTGTCGAGCGATGGCTGGGCGATTCTCGTGAACACCACCTATAAAACCGTCTTTGATATCGGAAAGACCAACGAAAACACTCTCGTGATCAAGGTATATGGCGGGCAGATCGATTTTTATCTCTTTGCCGCGGAAAATCTTCTCGGCCTCGTTAAGCAGATCACAGAGGTAACCGGCCGCCCCATGATGCTCCCGAAATTCGGATACGGCTTAACCGTTGTCAATAACGAGGATATTGCCATTCCTCAGCTGCTGGAATACATCCGCCTCTACAGAGAGCAGGATATCCCCTGCGATATGATGGGACTCGAGCCCTCCTGGATGCAGGAGCATTATGATTTTACCAACGATAAGTGGTGGAATAAGGACAAATTTTATGTTCCGTATTGGATGCCGAAAAACACCGCGGGCGCCGGCACATTCTTCCATCCGGTTCGTTGTATGGGAATGCAGATGTCGCTCTGGCTCTGCGAGGATTACGATTTGATTTATCACGAGGAGGGGATTCTCCCCCCCGAAAAGGATGAGAGCGGCTTCCCCGAGGGAACCGAGATCGAGGACGAGCATTTCCGAAACGCAACGGTTTATCAGGATAAGCTGACGAAGATCGGCGAGCCCTGGTTTGAGCAACTGAAGAAGTTCGTGGATAACTGTGCCGCGGGCTTCAAGC
>JAZQWS010000386.1:0-13613 GCA_045632465.1 Eubacteriales bacterium | reverse complement strand
TTCCGCCGTTTCTCGTCATTCTTCGTTTTTTTTGCTCTTCCTATTGCTTTTACGGAAGATTTGTGGTAAACTATATAAGTAATATAATAAAAAGGAAACGGAACACATGAAAAACATTGCTATTCTCGGTTTTGGCGTTGTCGGCCAAGGCGTTGCCGATCTGCTGACGAAAAATGCGGCAGAGGTTTCGCGCCTCGTTGGCGACGAAATTTATATCAAATACATTCTGGACCTCAGAGACTTTCCCGATTCTCCCTTTGCAGACCGCGTGATCCACGATTACGCAGTGATCGCGGCAGACGATACCGTTGATGCCGTTATTGAGGTGATGGGCGGATCGCATCCCGCATATGAATTCACGATGGCGGCGCTTGCGAAGGGCAAGCACGTGATCACCTCCAACAAGCAGGTGGTTGCCGAATTCGGTGCGGAGATGCTTGCGGAAGCAAAAAAGAACGGCGCTTGCTATCATTTTGAGGCGAGCGTTGGCGGCGGAATTCCCGTTCTTATGCCGATCATTGAGATCCTGCGCCACAACAAGGTGCGCGAGGTGCGCGGCATCCTCAACGGAACCACCAACTACATCCTTACGAAAATGTTTACCTTCGGAGATACCTTTGAGGCATCGCTGAAGGATGCCCAGCAGAAGGGCTATGCCGAGAGCAATCCCGATGCGGATATTCTCGGTATTGACGCCTGCAGAAAGACCGCCATTCTCGGCGCACTCATTAGCGGCGCATCCATCGCGCCCGATGAGATCCACACCGAGGGCATCACCGCCATCCGCGCAGAGGACGTTGCGGCGGCAAACAAGAACCACATGGCGATTAAGCTTCTCGGCCGTGCCATCTGCGAGGATAACGGCAAGGTTATGCTCATGGTTGCGCCCTTCCTGATCGATGCGGGTGCTCCACTCGGCGGCGTTCACGGTGTTTACAACGCCGTTGAGGTGATCGGCGATCCCATCGACAACGTTATGTTCTACGGCCGCGGCGCGGGCGCAGGCCCTACCGCTTCCGCCGTTGTCGGCGATCTTTGCCGCTCTTTCACCGAGGGAACGCACACCGCGCCCTTCGCCTTTGAAAAACAGCCCGAGAGACTTGCCGACTTCTCTGCCTTTGCTTGCGCACACTACGTTGCAACGGATGCTTCCCTCGATGCGGTGAAGGCCGCATTTGGCGAGGTTACCGTTCTTGGCGAGGGCAAGGAGCTTGCGATCCTCACTTCCGAGATGACCGAGGCCGCATTTGAAGCTTGCACCAAGAAGTTTGCAGGAAAGATCCTTTCGCACATCCGCAGACTTGCATAAATTTTAATCGAATATTTTCCGACTGCCACGTGTGGTTTTGATTCGAGCCGCTTTGCCAATGTGCAAGGTCTGCTCGGTTAAGGCACACGTGGCAGTTGCATTTTTCAGCAGAGGCGGAAGGGCGATGACCGTTAAGAAAAAAAGGAGCGTGTCACAAAGCGGGATCAAGGTCATTGAGCCGAGATGCGCACCCAAAAGTGCCGCACATACGTAAAGCGTGAAAAATAAAGCGCCCCCGCGCTGACCGAGAAAGCGCAACGCGCACCTTCCGTATTCATACCAACAAACCGCCGTGGAGAGCGCAAAAAGGAATACGGAGACAAAAAGAGGAATGCGATAGCTCTTTCCGAGCACAGAGAAAAAAGCGGCAGAAAGCAGATCTATGCCACTCTGATAAGCGGACGGATCCTCAACCGAAAGAAGGATGGAAAACGCCGTTAGCATACAGAGGATCACGGTATCAAAAAGGATCTCACCCATGCCGAGAATTCCTTCGGCAACGGGGCTTGGCTTTTGGCTTTTTGCATGCGCATACGCGGAGGTTGCCGCGCCCGCTTCGTTAGACAAAAGACCGCGAAGAAAGCCCTCTCGCAGAGGCAAGAGAAAGGCCGATCCAACGGCGCCACCCGAAAAAGATCGAAAGGAAAACGCATCCTCAAAAATCAAGAAAACAGTCGAAGAGAGGCGAGAAATATTAGAAAATATCGCCGTTATGCAAATAATTGTATACAAAACAAAGGCAAACGGTATCAAAACCGAGGTTGTGCGGCAGATTTTATCCGATGATCCGAAAATAAAAATCAAAAGTAACGCAGAAAACAAAAGCGAGGCTAAAAAAGGAAGCGCTCTGCCGCCGAGTGCGCCTGCCGTTTCTGCCACAGCGGCGCTTTGGAGCGCGCTTCCCATAGCAAGTGCAAGCAGAACCGAAAGCACGGCATAGAGGCTTGCGATCGGCCTTCCGAGCGCACGAAAGCGGCCGCATAAAAAGGACGGAAAGCCGTGCTTTTTCTCCCCGGAGGCAGACAAGACTGCGACCGATTCGGCATACTTCAAGGGCGCCGAAAAGAGGGCGGAAAGAAAGAGCCAGAAAACGCTTCCCGCGCCGCCAACCAAAATGCCCGCCGCCACGCCCGTCACGTTTCCGACGCCGAGTGTTCCCGCCAGGGCAAGTGACATGCGCAAAAAGCTTCCCTGCCCTTCCGCCTTGCAATCTGCCAAGAGAAGCGAAAGCGTTTTTCTCGGATGAAGGAGAAAAAACGCGCGCAAGCGGATCAGATAATATCCGCCGCCAAGCGTGATAAAAAGCGGCAAAAGATACAAAAGCATACAGCACCTCGCAGGACTTGATTGCTTCATTGTATGCATGCGCATTCCCCGGAATTCCAATCAAAAAACAAGAGAGAACAAATCGGAAAAATCCGAGATGTCCTCTCTTTTCTGTTTTTATTCTTTTAGAAGAAGCGGCGGATCAGCAGATAAATGAAGGCGGCGCCGAAGGCTGCGAGCACACCGACCCACGCCCAATTCAAAACCTTATCAAGCTTCTTTTCCGCCTCGGCATCCTTTTCATCCAAGGCGCGATCCTCCTCGGTTTCCTGCAGCTCCTCCGGGATCTCAACCAGTTCCTCCTCGGTCTGCTCGGGAAAATCCTTTGCAAAATCATAGAGTCCCTTACTGATGGCCACAGAGCGCGCACCCGCGCGGTTCATCATTTCCTGCATGGTGGCGATCACGGCATTATCCTCGCAACCGATGCGAGACATATGCGCACCAAGCTTTTTCATGGCATCCTGCGCCTCGGCAGGCTCACGCGAATAGAGCATACGCTCGATCTCGGCATCGCAATCCTCGCATACGTAGCGGGGATTTCCGTATCCGCCCATAGTGAGAATCGAGGGATTCTCGCTCTCAATCTCTGCTTTGCAAATACAACAGTTTTTCATATCGTTTATCCTCTTTATTTCTTCTTCAGCGTGGCGCGAACCTCTGCGATATACTCGGCACGAAGCGCGGCCTGCTCCGTCTTTTCCGCCTCCGTAAGCTCTCTTTCCTTCATGAGGCGACCAAGCTCGTTGATACGGTCCACTTTGATCTTATCCATGTTTATTCCCCTTTAGTTATATAATTTTGCAAGTCCTCCCGTTGCCGTTTCGCGGTACGAATGCGCAAGGTCGCGCCCGGTTTCATACATCGTTCTGACAACAAGATCGAAGGATATTTTTCTCGAATCGGTTAAGAAATTTGCAAGGCTCACGGCGTTGATGGCGCGCATGGCGGCAACGGCGTTTCGCTCGATGCAGGGAATCTGCACGAGCCCGCGGATCGGATCACAGGTGAGCCCCAGGTGATGCTCGATGGCAATCTCGGCGGCGTATTCGATCTGATCGATTTCCATGCCGAAAAGCTCGGCAAGCGCGGCAGAGGCCATGGAGCAAGCCGTTCCGATCTCGGCCTGGCAACCGCATTCCGCGCCGCTGATCGAGGCGTTTGTTTTCACGAGATTGCCGATCAGGCCGCCCGTGGCGAGCGCATCTATGATCTCATCGTCCGAAAATCCGTGCTTTTCCTGCATATAAGCAAGCGTTGCGGGAAGGACGGCGCAAGCACCGCAGGTCGGCGCGGTGACGATCGTTCCGTTATCGGCATTCTGCTCGCTGACGGCAAAGGCATAAGCGCAAACAATGCGGTTTTCTCTCGTGGTTGGGCTCTCGTCCATGTGCTTCTGGCGGAAGAGATGGCGCGCCTTGCGCATAACGCCGAGACCACCCGGAAGCTCGCCCGTCTTGGAAAGCCCCTCGGAGATAGCGCTTTTCATGGTTTTCCATACCTCGGCGAGGAAATCGCGGAAGCCCTCTCCCTCGTTGCGATACACGTAATCCGCAATGCGGATACCCTCATCCTTGCAGATTGCGGCGATCGCGGCAAAGGTGGTTTCTTTATAAATATGCAGGGATGCGGCGAAGGGGCGCCCCTCGATATGGATATCGCCGCCGCCAACGCTCAAAACGCGCATCGGAGGAAGCTCCATGCGGCCGGCATCATAGATATCCATGGTGTTTGCATGCGGAAGGCCCTCGGTTTCGGTATCGAAAACGATCTCCACCGGGCGATCACCCGCCGCAAGCTGAATGGCACGATCGGTTCTATGCCCCCATCCCGTTTTGGCAAGAGATCCGTACAGCACGACGTGCAGGCGCTCTGCCTCCGGATGCTCGGCAATAAATTCCTCGATCGCCTTGGCAGGCCCCATCGTGTGCGAGCTGGACGGCCCTTTTCCGGTTTTATATATTTCGCGAACAGACTTCATAATCCATGCCCATTCCTTTCTTATCAAATATATTTTATCACAACTTTTGGGATTATGCAATGCCTTTTTGAATATTCATAAAACAGATTGGAGGGCTATTATGCAGATTGTATCATTTCTTTTGCGAATCCTGCGCGCGGCCTTTTGGATTTGCCTGCTTTTTGCCTTGGATGTGCCGTATCTTTCGGTTTTCACCTTGCTTGCGATGCTTTGGCACGAGCTTTTCCATCTTCTTGCTTTTATGCGCATCGCGCGGCGCGCAAGACTCTGCACGCATCTATCGGGACTCAGACTTTTTCCAAGCGACGTTCTTTCCTATCGGGATGAGCGGCGCACCGCGGCGGCGGGGCCGATCGGCGGCCTTTTCGGCGCACTTCTCTGCATTGTATTTCTTCCCCTTTCTCCTTCCTATTTATCCGATTTCGCCTTCTGCCATCTTTTCACCACGATCTCCAATCTTCTTCCGCTTGAGGGCTATGACGGCTATCGCATTCTGCACACAACACTCGCGCTCCGCGATACCGCCGATGCAGAGGCTCTTATGCGGCAGATCTCCTTCGTTTGCTCCGCGATACTCGCGCTCCTCTCTCTTTTTCTTTTCGGCATTCTCGGCGAGGGACTATGGGCCTCGGGCGCCTTTCTTTCCTCGCTGATCGGCTCGCTTCCCGAGAAAAAAACGTTTTCCCATGGATTTTTGAGAAAAACGGAGAATTCGGGAGAATTTGAGAGATTTTCGGAGAAAACTCCGCTTTTTACCAAAGAAAAGCAGGGATAAATTCGCCTAATTTCGGCTCATGCCGAATTTTTTCAAAAAAATTTCGCCAAAAACTATTGCAAAACGGATTTTTTTTTGCTATAATGTCGATTGTTATATTATATGTTTTCAAAGCTTATTTTTTAATGCTTTATTACACGCAAAAAAATTTCAATGATGGAAGGATTGGAGATTTCATACGATGACAAAGCTCATTGAATTAAAAGGAATTTCAAAGTCTTTTGACGATGAACAGGTGCTAAAAAGCATCAATCTCTATATACGTGACGGAGAATTCGTTACCCTACTCGGCCCTTCGGGCTGCGGAAAAACAACGATGCTCCGCATCATTGGCGGCTTTGAAACCGCAGACGAGGGAAAGCTTCTTTTTGACGGCGCGGAGATCAGCGAGGTTCCCGCCTATAAGCGCCCCATCAACACCGTTTTCCAGAAATACGCGCTTTTTCCGCATCTGAACGTTTATGAAAATATCGCCTTTCCTCTGCGCCTCAAGAAGGTTGAGGAGGAGCAGATCAAGGCGCGCGTGACCGAGATGCTCCGCATGGTTGCGCTCGTTGGATTTGAGAACAAGGACGTCAGCACCCTTTCGGGCGGACAGCAGCAGAGAGTTGCGATCGCGCGCGCGCTGATCTCGCACCCCAAGGTTCTTTTGCTGGACGAGCCGCTCGGCGCGCTTGACCTGAAGCTTCGCAAGGACATGCAGAACGAGCTGAAGAACATTCAAAAGGCCGTTGGAATCACGTTTATCTACGTTACGCACGATCAGGAGGAGGCACTTTCCATGTCCGACACCATCGTTGTTATAGCGGAGGGCGAGATCCAGCAGATCGGAACGCCGACGGACATTTATAACGAGCCCAAAAACGCCTTCGTTGCCGACTTCATCGGCGAGAGTAACATCGTTGACGGCATTATGCTTGCAGACAAGTCCGTTCGTATGTCCGGCCACACCTTCGTTTGCCTGGACGGCGGCTTTGAGAAGAACGAGCCGGTTGACGTTGTTGTTCGCCCCGAGGACGTTGACGTGGTTGCACCTGAAAAGGGCATGCTGACGGGCATTGCCACCTCGGTTACCTTCAAGGGCGTTCACTATGAGATCATCGTTGACATCGGCGGCTTCAAATGGATGGTTCAGACCACCGACTACGTTGCTCCCGAGCAGCGCATCGGTCTCTATATTGAGCCCGACGCCATTCATATCATGAAAAAATCCAAGTTCTCCGGTATGTTCGGCGACTACTCCTCCTTCTCCGATGAGATCGACCAGCTTTCGGACGCCGATGCGGCCGAGGAATTCTAAAAAATACCCAGAGAGAGGAATTTACTTAAGGTAAATGACGGTATTTCATATAAAATGAAAAAGAATAAGGGCTTGATGCATTCGGCGGCGGCCGCGCCCCACATCGTTTGGGCGGCGCTCTTCATCGTTGTGCCTCTGCTGATCGTTATATACTACGCCTTCACCGATGGGGATGGCGGCTTCTCTATGGAAAATATCTTCGGGCTGACCGACTATTTCGATATTTTCCTGCTCTCGATCGAGCTGGCGGTTATCGCCACCTTCGTTTGCCTGCTCGTTGGCTATCCTATGGCATATTTTATCGCCAAGGCTGCCCCCTCGCGGCAAAGGATCTATATGATGCTCCTGATGCTCCCTATGTGGACAAACCTTCTGATCCGCACCTATTCCATTATGGCAATTCTCGACGACGGCGGCTTTCTTAACACCCTGCTCGGCACGGAAATGCACATCATCGGAACAAAGGGCGCCGTGATCTTCGGCATGGTTTACGACTTTTTGCCTTACATGGTTTTGCCTATTTACACCTGTATTTCCAAGATTGAAAAAAATATGTGGGAGGCGGCGAGCGATCTCGGCTGCAGCCCTCTGCTCGTGCTGACAAAGGTTATCCTTCCGCTCTCGCTCTCCGGCATTATCTCGGGCGTTACGATGGTTCTCGTTCCCTGCATCAGCACCTTCTACATCTCGCAGAAGCTGGGCGGCGGAACCTTTGAGCTGATCGGTGACACGATCGAGCGCCAATTCGTTTCCGGCACGCTGAACGTTGGCGCGGCGCTCTCCTTCGTGATGATGATACTCATCCTCATCTCCCTTTGGGTGATGCATAAGTTCTCCGACGGACAGGAAGGAGGTATCGTGCCGTGAAATACGCATCCAGAATCTATCTTTGCCTTATTTTCGGCATTCTTTACATCCCGATCGTTACACTCATTCTCTTTTCCTTCAACGCAACCGACAGTACCTCGATCTTCGGCGGCTTTTCGCTGATGTGGTATAAGGAGCTTTTTGCTTCGCCCGATACCTTTATCGCTCTGCGCAACACGCTGATCCTTGCCGTTTGCTCCTCCGTGCTTGCCACCGCGATCGGAACGGCGGCCGCAGAGGGCATTTACCGCATGAGAAGCAAGCTGATGCGCCGCACGATCACCTCGGTTACCAACATCCCCATGATGAACCCCGATATCGTTACGGGTATGTCCATGATGCTCTTTTTCGTTGCCGTGGTTGCACTTCTCGGCATTGAATACGAAAGCTTCGGCTTCTGGGCAATGCTCATTGCGCACACGACCTTCTCGCTCCCCTACGTGATCCTTTCCGTTCTTCCGCGCGTGGAGGATTTCGGAAAATCGCTCTCCGAGGCGGCGATGGACCTCGGCTGCACGCCGATCCAATCCTTCTTCAAGGTGGAGCTTCCCAACCTCATGCCCGGCGTTCTCTCCGGTCTCATGATGGCATTTACGCTTTCACTTGACGACTTCGTTATCTCTTATTTCGTTGGCTCCTCGAATTTCCAGACGCTTCCTCTTCTCATCTACTCGATGACTAAGAAGAAGGTTACGCCGGATATGTACGCACTTTCTACCCTCATCGTTGTGACGATCTTTGTTCTTCTCATCGTTTCCAACGTGAAAAACGGAAAGAAAAACAGAAAGAAGGGGGCGAAGAAATGAAAAAACTTCTGACGCTTAGCATTCTTGCCATGCTGATGCTTTCTCTTTGCCTCACACTGACCGCCTGCAACGAAGATGAGGGCGGCACGGAAAATACCGGCGACACGATCGTTCTCAACGTTTACAACTGGGGAGAATACATTTCGGACGGCTCGCTCGGCTCTTACGACACGAATGCCGAATTTGAAAAATATTGCAAGGAAAAGCTCGGCAAAAACGTGAAGGTGGTTTACACCACGTATGCAACCAACGAGGATATGTATGCGAAGATCACCAGCGGTGCGGGCACTTACGACATTATCATCCCCTCCGACTACATGATCCAGAAGCTGCGCGAAGAGAATATGCTTTATGCATTCGATCCCGCAAAGAACATTCCCAATTACGCCTATATCCAGGACGCCTACAAAAACCTCTTCTATGACGAGGAAAACCTCTATTCCGTGCCTTATACGTACGGCAAAGTCGGCATTATCTATAATAAGACGATGATCGATGAGGAGGATCTTGCGAAGATCGAGGCGGGCGAAGGAAGCTGGAGCCTGCTCTTCAATGAAAAATACAAGGGCAAGATCCTGCAGTTCAACAACCCACGCGATGCCTTTGCAACAGCCATGTTCTGGAAGGGACTTGACATCAACTCTGCCGACGTATCCGTTTGGGACGAGGCGCTTCGCATCCTTGCGGAGCAGAAATCTCTCGTTCAGGGCTACGTAAGCGACGAGATCTTCAATAAGATGACGGGCGGCTCTGCCGCGATCGCAACCTACTATGCGGGCGACTATCTTTCGATGGTGGAGCGCAACGAAAGCCTTGGCTTCTACTATCCGAAGGAGGGCACGAACGAATTCGTTGACGCCATGTGCATCCCGAAAAACGCCAAGCAGAAGGAGCTTGCGATGGAGTATATCAACTTCATGCTCTCCGAGGAGGCCGCCGTTGCCAACGCGACCTACATCTGCTACGGAAGCCCGAATACGCTCGTTCTTGAGAGCGAGGACTATCTTGACGAGATGGGCGAGGAGGCTTACGACGTTCTCTATTCGCAGAGTGCAAATCCTTATCCCTTCGATCCCATGTATCACGGCCTGACCAGCGGAGAAATGGGCAAGGCAGGCATTCAGGCGATCGTGAACAGCTACTGGGAAACGCTCAAGACCGAGAACTCCGTTGAGCTTTGGGTTCATATTACGAGCGCGGTAATCGTTTTCGGTGTTCTCGCTTATGCGATCTATGATCTTTATACCAAGAAGAAACGCTCGCGCTTTTACAGAAAGCCCGAAAAAAAGTAAACAGCAATCTATAAAAAGATAGAGCCAAGGACGAAAAATCCTTGGCTTTTTAATTTTTGAAATTTTATGCAGAAACGGTTTCGTTTTCCTTTTCTTCCCTTGCATGGCGCATAATACCGAGCTGTTTCCAGACCTTCGCACAGAAAATAAGCAAGAGAATGATCGTGATCGTCCATGAAAGCGTGTAGGACACGAAGAGACCGAAGATCGTGTGGAATTTTTCGATGGGCGTTACGAAAAGAATCCAAGCCACGCGGCAGGCAAGGCCGAAGAGCGTTGCCAACGTGGAGCTGATCGAGAAGCCGAGCCCCTTCAAAACGCCCGAAATCGTATCCATGATACCGCAGAGGAAATAGGTGGCAAGCATAATATTGAAAATCTCTAAAACAGCTGCAACGATTAAATCGCGGCTCGGATCATCCGCGCTGATATAGAGGGACGAGATCTGCTCGCCCAGTAGGATTTCTGTTTGCGCCACGAGGATTCCCACCACGGCGACCTGAATGACAGCATAGAGAAATATCTTGTTCAGACGCGCGAATTTTCTTGCACCGTAATTCTGGCCGATAAAGGTCATGGTTGCCGTTGCGAAGGAATACATCACCGTGTAGGTGATACCCTCAATATTGAAGGCGATGGTTTTTGCGGAAACAACGTGCGGCGGGAAGGTATTGACCGCGCCTGCAATGATGATATTGGAGATCGAAAAAAGCGAGCTTTGGAGCGCCACGGGAAGGCCGATGTGCATGATCTTCGCAAGAAGATGCCCTTCGATGCGCAAGTTTTTCACCTTCAACTGATAGCATTCGCCTTGCCTTCTCATCAGGATGGCAACAACGGCAATCGCGGAAACATACTGCGAGATGATGGTTGCATAAGCAACGCCATCCACCGTCATATGACACACAAGAACGAAAAAGAGATTGAGCAGGACGTTGATGATTCCGCTCGTGGAGAGGATATAAAGCGAGGTTCTGGAATCACCGATGGAGCGAAGCACCGCCGCGCCGAAATTATAGATGGCGCTTGCGGGAATGCCGCAACAGATGATGATCATATAAAGAACGGCTTTATCGTAAAAGACCTCCTGCGTTCCCATCAGCGTTAAAAGCGGACGGGCAAAAACGATGCCGACGATCATCAACGCCGCGCCACCGATCACGGAAAAGGCCATTGCGGTGTGCACGGTGCGGGAAACGTTTTCTTCATCCTTCGCGCCAAAAAACTGAGATATAACAACGCCTGCGCCGGTCGCAATGCCAAGCGCGATATTGATATAGAGGATCGTCACCGCAGAGGCACTTCCCACCGCGCCGAGCGCATTCGGATCACCCGAGAAGCGGCCAACGATAATGTTATCCGCCATATTATACATAACCTGCAAAACGCCGGTCAATATGATCGGAATCGCAAACAGGAGCATCCGAGAAAAAATCGGGCCTTCCGTCAGGCTTGCTTTCCCCTTAGTTTTTACCATTTTCATTCCTCCGAAGGAATTTTTCGATTGCGTTTAATCCTCGTCCTCAAGCGTGCGGAGCGCTCTTGCCTCCTCCGCATAGGAGAGAAGCAGGGAGCGAAATTCCTCCGAAAGCTCCAAGAAGACGTCCGCCTTTTCCATACGCGAGCGCACACGCATAAGATGCACCTCGGAAGGACCAAGCGTTGGGGTATAATTATAGCGCTTTATGCCGTTTTCGGGCTTATATGCGCGGTACTCTGCCCCCGCCAGCGCTTCGATTCCGATCACGTCACAGAGATTTACGCGGCAAAGCGCGGTTCTGCGGCGGCCGGAAACCTGCGAGACAAGGAAAATCGGGGTGTTGCCCGCATAGGTGACCTCGTAATAATAGGTACTGCCAACGTAGCGCGTATAAACCAGGACGGCACCAACCAAAAGCAGCAGCGCGGCAAGCTGGATCACGCCCTTATAGGAGGAAAGAAAATAAGAGACGATAACAGTCACGGCCGCTGCGCCGAGCATGCCAAAAAACGCATAGCGCGCGTTTTGATTTTTCGGCAACGGACGAACGGAGAGCTCTTGAATCATCAGGGGCGCTCCTTTCTCGAAAGCGCATAATCCGTGAAAACATCATGCACTTCGTTGTTTTCATAAATCGGGAGCATGGAAAACGGCTCGGCCGCATCGTTTACAAAAATCTCCACGCGGATCCATTGGCTCGGCGCGCCGCCGTCTGCACGGTCGAAGAGATCCACGCCGTCAAACACCAGCTTCACGTAACGATACATTGCCGCCTTTTCGGTGGCAACCGCGCCGCCCGACCCGAGCACGCGGCCTTCGTTATCCACGAGGCGGTACGACAAATAATCGAGGTTATCGCGCGAGAGATCCGCGAGCTTATAAGCTTCCTCGATCGCATCGATGGTTGCAACATTAAGGCGGAGGGCGATCTGGAGCTGATCCGCGCCGTCGATCACCTGCAGGTGATCCGAGAAGAAATAGCCCTTTTCGCTATCGTCATAGGGAAAGCGGATATGCTGCGTTTTCACGGCGATATCGCCGCCATTCTGCTCGTAATATTCGGTCAAGGTTTCATTGAAATAAAGGTTCTTGACTGTGCCGGGGTAATATTCAAAAAGGACGAGACGGAAGCCGAGCATGCCGACCACCGCGACGATCACGAGGGTTACGAGAATGCGGAGCACGAGCCCCACCGGACCGCGGCTGCGCGGAACCTCATCCACCTCGTTATAGTCCCCATATCTTTCCATATCTTCCATGCGGGTATCTCCTTTGCATACGTTCTATGCGCAAGTATAACACATGCGCGCGCACGTGTCAAGGGCGGAAAAGTAAACTTTTATAAATTAGGCTCTTTTGCATCGGTGACGGAAAGAGGATCTCCCTCGGTGATCAGCGTCAGACGAGCGCGGACAAGCTCTCCATTCTCCTGTGCAAAAAGCGAAACGTTGCACGTGCCGCTCGGGATTTCGGGGGATGCGGAGAAGGCGGGGCGCGCCAAAACATTGCCGAGGCTATCCTGCAAAACGCATTCCTTTCCATCAAAATAAAGATTGCTTTCCGCAGGGAGCGTTGCTTCAATTTTTATGGTTTTGTCTCCAAAATGCAAAGTAGGATTTACAATATCACGATTTACGTGCGGAAGAAGGCGCAAATCGCGCAAGCAAATGGCATCCGATCCAACCACGGTGACGTCAATACCGTCGATCGTTTGATAATTGAGGCGCGTGCGATAATAACCGTAAAACTCCTGCAGATGGTTATAGTTGATGTACCCAAGCTCCTTGCGCGGCCAAACCGACGTGGGAAGCGTTGCGTTCTGATTTTCATAGAAAGCGAAATAGCGCCAGCCAACGAAATCCGCTTTGATATAATGCTCTGCCGCGCGGCGCTGACAGAGCGAAAGATTGCGAAGGCTGATCACGATGAGCGCGCCCGATCCATCTCCCTTGCACCAAACGCCGAGACCGCGAAGCATTTCGGGATTTTTCGGGGCTTCGAAGCGCATGGAGGTAACGCCCTGCGGCAAGGGTGCATTTTCATTAAACTCCGCAATCGTGAGCGCAGAGGGATGATCGTAATCTGCGGCGGCGCGAAGCGCTTGCAGGCGGAAGGAGGGGATCTGCGGAGCAAAGGTGTTTTCCATCTGCACCGTGTGGCTTCCCTGCTCAAACGTTGCGTAAGAAGCGCGGGTGCGCACGAGCTGACCGTTTTTCAATGCCGCTCCGTTTTCGGGGATTCGGAGATAGCTTTCGGTTTCGGGCGTTGGCTCTTTTTCCTTGCGGAGGGCGGCGTATTTTCTCAGAATCTCGGCAAGCGGTTCGGCGCAGGGCAGATTTCCGTGCTTGCGGAAGCTTTCCACATAGGCGAGTGCCGCGCGCGTTGCGAAGGTTTTTGCGCAGAGGTATTCCAAATCCTCGGGGTAAACATCCTCGTTGATCCACCAGCGCTCGGGATCGCCCTCGCGGGGAAAGAGT
>JAZQWS010000385.1:0-13655 GCA_045632465.1 Eubacteriales bacterium | reverse complement strand
ATCGCGCGCGAGGAAAAATCCTCCAGAGTGCTTTTATCTCCCGCAAAAACCGCCGCCTTTTCGGTGGTTAGCCCAAGAGAGAGAAGAGCGGAGCGCTCGTCTGCAAGACGGGAGGTGAAGCGCTTGATATTTTCTTCCGCGGCCGCCGTGCCAACGAGGCAAACGAGGGGGCGCGCGTTTTCGTCAAAATAAGAGAAAAGAGTGGCAGGGGTGCTGTAAATCAAGCCGAGAAAGCGATCGCGGAAGGGGATGGGAAGATCTCCCTCCACGGCGGCAATTTCGCTCGCAAGGCGCGCGGCGATCTCTGCGTCCGTGGCGGATTTCTGAAGCTTTTGCAGAGCCTTCAGAATGGCGGCTCTCGCCACGGGAGAAACGGGAACCTCGGCCGCGGGCAGGATCTTGAGCGCGGGGCAGGGGGCGCTGACACGCTGGGTTTCGGGATCGAAAAACTCCATGCGGTCGATCTCGTCGCCGAAAAACTCGATGCGCACGGGATCGTCATCCGCACTCGCGTAAACGTCCACGATGCCGCCTCTGCGCGCGTACTGACCTGCGCTTTCCACCATATCCACGGCGGCAAAGCCGAGGGCGGAAAGCTTCTTCTGCAGAACGTCCGGGGAGATCTCATCGCCAACCGAAAGGCAAACGGCGGTCTCGCTCAGCATCTGCTTCGGCATGGTGTGCAAAAGCGCGGCGGCGGGGGTGGAAACAATGGCGTCAAGCTGTCCTGCGGTGAGTTCGGCCAACACGGAAAGCCTCCTGCGCTCTGTGTCGTGGGAGGCTGAAATGCTATGAAATACAAGGTCACGCTCTTTAAAAACGCAGGCGCGCAGATCTGCGCGCAGGAGGAGAGCGCAGATTCTCTCTGCGGCATCCTCGTTTTCGACGAGAAGAAGCACGGTGGTTTTTGTCAGCGCGCGCCCGTCACGAACGATCTCTGCAAGGAATGCATCATTTGCGCCGCCTTGCAGACCGTTGACAACGAGGGGAAGCGGCTTTTCCGTGTGCAACTGCTCCTCCACGGAGAAAACCACGCTTTTGTATTCACGGTCGCACCGTATGAGCTCGGTAATGCGCATGGCTTAATGCGAGAATCGGCACATGGCCGCCTCGATCTCGCCCTTAACGATCATGGTGGAGGCAGAGGTGATGTCGGGAAGGGTTGCAAGAAACGCCTTCTCGTCTGCCTCGGGCATTTTGCCCAGCACCCAGTTTACAAGATCGTAGTCCGGCGAGGGCTTTTGGCCAACGCCGATTTTGATACGGGGAAATTCCTGGCTTCCAAGCTCCGCGATGATGCTTTTTAAGCCGTTGTGGCCGCCCGCAGAGCCCTTGCGGCGGATGCGCATTTGTCCCGGGGCGAGGCTGATATCGTCCACCAGCACAAGCACGCGCTCCGGCGGAATTTTGTAAAAGGAGGCTGCCTCTGCGATGGCCGCGCCCGAAAGATTCATGAAGGTTTGCGGCTTCATCAGAAGGCCGCGCTTGCCGCCGAGGGTTACCTCGGTGATCAGCGCCTTGTATTTTGCGCGATCAATGCGCGCACAAAGGTCCGATGCGATCGCGTCGATGGCAACAAACCCTACGTTGTGACGGGTTCTTTCGTATTCCTTTCCGGGATTTCCGAGCCCCGCGATCAGGAATTCGATCGGCGCATTTGCGGAAGGACCACTGCTTTCGATTTTTTTGAAGAGATCAAAAATATTACTCATTATGTAAACAATTCTTTTCTTTTTATCGGTTTTTAATCAAGTGCGGAGAGCCAAAGCGCAGACGTTGCATCGGATGGCATCACGAATCCGCCTCTCGGAGAGAAGGAAACGGAGCCGATGCAGGGGCCGTCCGGCAGGCAGGAGCGCTTGAACTGCTGAGAGAAGAAGCGGCGAAGGAAGATCTTCAGCCAAGCCTTGATCGTTTCCTTGTCGTAGGTATCCTGGAAGGTTTCCTCTGCAAGACGCAGGATTTTATCGGGCGAGAAGCGGTTTCTCACGAGGTGGTAAATAAAGTAATCGTGCAGCTCGTAGGGCCCCACGATGTTTTCGGTGCATTGCGCGATCTCGCCGTCCTTCGGGGGGAGAAGCTCGGGGCTGACGGGAGTTGCCAGCACGTCACGCAGGGTGGATGCCTCGATGCGGTTGCCCTCGGCCTCTGCAAGATCGGCAAGATACGAAACGAGATAGCGCATCAGCGTTTTCGGAACACCTGCATTCGGCGCATACATCGACATATGGTCGCCGTTGTAGGTCGCAAATCCGAGTGCCAGCTCGGAGAGGTCGCCCGTTCCGATCACGAGACCGCCCTCTGCATTGGCGATGTCCATCAAAATCTGCGTGCGCTCGCGTGCCTGCGCGTTTTCGTAAACCACGTCAAGCTGATCCTCCGCGTGTCCGATATCCTTGAAATGCACGCGCACGGCGGCGGTGATATCGATGCAACGGAGCGAAACGCCGAGTGCCTCGCAAAGACGTTCTGCATTGCTTTTGGTGCGTATTGTTGTGCCGAAGCCCGGCATGGTAACGGCGATGATCTGCTCGCGCTTGAGACCTGCAAGATCTGCGGCGCGCACGGCGATCAGAAGCGCCAGCGTGGAATCAAGTCCGCCCGAAACACCGATCACGCCGCTCTTCGCGTAGGCGCGCGTGAAGCGCGCGGCGAGTCCGCGCGTCTGTATTTCAAGGATTTCGGCAAAGCGCGCTTTTTGTTCTGCTTCGCCCAAGGGGAGGAAGGAGAGCTTGCGCGGGGGATGCGTGATGCGGGTTCTTTCAAGGGGAAGATGGAAGGAAACTGCGGTTTCGCAGGCTTCTTCTTCGCGCTCGGCACAGAGGCGCTGCGCGGCAAGGGAAACGTCCACCTCGCGGCAGAGAAGTGCGCCGTCTGCAAACGGAGCGGTTTCATTCAGAATACGGCCGCCGAAGGCGATCAGCGAATGCGCGGCGAAGATCAGATCCGTTCCACTCTCGCCCGCGCCTGCGTTGGCGCTGATAAGTATGCGCGCGGGTGCGGCCGCCGAGAGGCGATTGCGGCGCAGGGAAAGGCTTCCCGCCGAGGAAAATTCTGCTGTCGGCACACAAAGAAGCGTTGCGTTTCCTTCATAGCGCGCGGGATCGTCCATGCAAACTGCCATGCGCAGGGAGGGGAGCGTTTCGCAGGTGAAGATGAGATCTTTGCCGAAAGCGGTCTCCTGTCCTGCAAAGACCACGGCGCGCACCTCGGAAGTGCCGGCGCTGAAAATACGGTCGCCGAAGCGAGGATCGTTTCTTTTGAAATTGCATTTCGGAACAAGGCCGAGCAGGTGCCCGCCGTAAACCACGGCGGCGGCGTTATAGAGTCTGCCCTCCACGTAAGCGGGAAGACCTACCACGGAGAGGAGCGGCAGAGCGGCCGTTTCCTTCATGTAGCAAACGAGTGAGCGCTCGGCGGCTGCGAGGATGGTTTCGGAAAGATAGAGGTCTCCGAGACAAGCACCCGTGAGGCAAAGCTCGGGGAGGGTGAGGATGCGCGCTCCGTCCTCGGCGGCGGATTTTGCGGCGGCAATGGCCGCCTCGCAGTTAAAGGTCAGATCGGCCACGCGTGCCTTGGGCGTGGTGGCGGCGATTCGAATCAAGCCGTGCTTCATGTTTTTACCTCCGTGAAATCAATGTGCGGATGCTTCGTCGTTGTCCTTCACAAGGATCAGCTCCTTTGCGTAAGGAAGCGCCTCAATGGCGCGGCAAAGCGTGTGCCACTCGTCCAGCTTATGATGACGGCGGGCGTAATAGATGTTGATCAGCACCTCGTAGTTTAAGGTTACGGTGCGGAGCTGGTTGAAGGAGGAGGGAAGAAGCTGGATGATATTGTGCCATGCGCCCTTGTCCTTCGTTTCGTTGAAGCGGTTGCGCTCGCCCTCAAGGAATGCGATCAGTGCATCCAAGGCGGCAAGACCCTCCTCCGTGAGATGATCGTGCGAAAACATATCTCTCGTGAAGGGGAGCGATTGAATTTTATGCATCGTGGAGCAGGAGTTTGCCACCGTTCCGACCTTATAGGTATCGAATTCCTTCCACCAGTAAAGCGGCGCGGTGATATCTATGGAAACCATGATCTGGCGCAGATATTTGCGATGGTCGCTTCCTGCCTTTGCAAGACGGCTTGCAAGCGCGAGATCGTTTTCGCCGAGAACGAAGTTTCCTTTCTCGTCGTAGTAGCTATCCATGCGCGCCCAGCTGTTCATCGGGTTTCTCGCGCCTCGGATGGCGTTTTCCATATTCATAACGCTGATACGTTCGGTGAGTAACATAGCTCCTCCAAATATTTATATTAAATCTTTCTTTTTATTTTAGCACACCTTTTTGCGATTGTCAACTCCCCGCGTCGAAACGGCGGGAAAGTTATTTTTTTGAAAAAATGCAAAAAAGTTGATACAACGGAAGAAAATGGTGACAAAACAGGTGCGTGATTTTGAAAAAATAAATTTCTCCGTGCGCCGATGAAAACCGAATAATTTCCGCACAAATGTAAATAATGATTTTCAAAACGAATGTTTTTTGTGTTTTTTTTGATGTGCGGCGGCGGTTTATTTTTGGAAAAACACGAAAGAAGTGCGGCGTTTTTTTTGCAAAATGCAAATTTTTTGTTATGTCTTGCAAAAAAATGCCGGTTGTGGTAAAATAATTGTAGCGATACGATTTTTTACGTTAAGGAGTTTGTATGCAGTACGATTTGCAAAGAGCCTCGGTGCTGAAAAGAATAGCCGCCTTTTTGTTTGACACGATGATGATTATGATCGCGTTTTCCCTGGCGGCGGCCCTGCTCGCATGGGTTTCGGGCTACAACCGCTATTCGGCGGAATACGATGAGATTCGCGCTTCCTATGAGGCGGCGTACGGCATTGATATTGATATCACGGCGGAGGAATACGAAAAGCTTCCCGAGGACGTGAAGGCAAGCTACGCGGCGGCGGATGCGGCTATTAAGAAGGACGAGCGCGCCGTTTTGGTGTACGGGATGATGTTTAATCTCTCCATTGTGATCACGGTGATCGGTTTGCTGGCGGCTTTTGTGCTTCTGGAGTTTATTCTTCCTTTAATTCTCAAAAACGGGCAAACGATCGGAAAGAAAATGTTCGGTATCGGCGTTATGCAATATAACGGTGTTACGCTTTCCGGCACGGTGCTTTTTGTTCGTGCCATTCTCGTGAAATTCACGGTGGAAACCATGATCCCCGTGTTGATCCTTCTGATGGTGATGCTCGGCTCGGCGGGCGCCATCGCGGTTATGCTCGCATTTTCGCTTCCCATTATTCAGATCGCGCTTCTTGCCACCACGCAGAATCGCCTCGTGCTTCACGACGTGATTGCCTCCACGGTAACCGTGGATCTTGCGAGCCAGATGATCTTCCCCTCCGCAGAAGCACTTGCCGAATATAAGGCAAAAATTGCCGAAGCGCAGGCGCAAGAGACGAAAACCTTCTGAATTCTATTGTGCAAAACCGACAATTTTAAAAATAACGAGTCTTGGTTGCTTTTTTTGCGTGCGAGGCTCGTTTTTTCTTTGCCACGTCTGAAAAAATCCCCTTTTTCTCGTTTTTCCCCTTTTTTTGTTTTTTGTTCAAAACGACGGAATTTTTATTTTCTCGCCATATAATCTAAAATATCTTGCTTTTATCTTTTTTTTGTGTTATAATTTATTTAATTATTATAAACACTTGCGCGGAGAAGCCGCGCGGCACTTTATGGAGGTTGCATGAAAGTCGAACTGCAAAATCTTACAAAAATATTCCCCAGCCGCAATAAAAAGGGCGGGGACGAGGTCGTTGCGGTGAATAATTTCACCTTTGAGATCCCGGATGGCAAGCTGGTTGGCTTGCTTGGCCCGTCCGGCTGCGGAAAGAGCACAACGCTCTATATGATCAGCGGATTGCAGAAGCCCTCTTCGGGAAAGATCTTCTTTGGAGAGGAGGACGTAACGGAGCTGACGCCTGAAAACCGCGGTATCGGTCTTGTTTTCCAGAACTACGCGCTTTACCCGCACATGACGGTGAAGCAGAACATCCTTTTCCCTCTGCAGAACCTGCGCGGCGAGGACAAGCTTCCTAAGGAGGAAATGCTTGAGCGTGCATACGAGGTTGCCAAGCTCGTGCAGATCGACGGGCTGATGGACAGAAAGCCGAGCGAGCTTTCCGGCGGCCAGCAGCAGCGCGTTGCGATCGCGCGTGCGCTCGTTAAAATGCCCCGCGTTCTTCTTTTGGACGAGCCGCTTTCCAACCTTGATGCAAGACTCCGTCTGCAAACGAGAGAGGAGATCCGCAGAATTCAGAAGGAAACCGGCATTACCACCATTTTCGTAACGCATGACCAGGAGGAGGCAATGTCCATCTCCGACGTGATCGTAGTTATGAAGCTCGGCGTTGTTCAGCAAACGGGCAAGCCCCAGCAGATCTACGATGATCCCTGCAACCTCTTCGTTGCGCAGTTCCTCGGAACGCCCCCCATTAACGTATTCAAGGGCGAGGTGAAGGGACAGAAGCTTTATATCGGCGGCGAGTGCGTTCTCCCCGTTGCCGGCGTTTCGGATAGAGAGGTGTTCGTCGGCATCCGTCCCGAGGGCTTTATTCCCGATGCGGAGGGTGGTCTTTCCTGCGAGATCTCCGGCGTTGACGTTATGGGACGTGACGTGAGCATCGTTTCAAAAAATGCGGCTATGCTGACGCCGAACGTGCGTTCTATCGTGGATGCGGATTGCAGGCTTGCGCCCGATCAGAAAACCATCCGTTACGCGCTGAAGCCTCATAAGGTATTCCTCTTCGATAAAGAAACCGAGGAAAGAATTTATTTCGAGGTGTAATGCGATGGCGGAAAAAACAAGCTTTTTCGAGGGGCTTTGGCAGGGCGTTTTGACCTTTTTCAAGGAAAAGGTGTGGAAGGGCTTCTGCATTGGCATCCTCCGCAAAAAATTCGATCGGTATAAGGGCTGGATCTATCTTGCGCCCGCGATCGTTCTCCTGATGATCTTCACGGTATGGCCGATCTTCAACACCATTCGTATGTCGCTTCTTGAGGGCTATACCACGATGAAGGACGTGCGCGGCGTTGAATTTGAATTCGGCATCGGAAACTTCACCCGCGTGCTTCAGTATCAAGGATTTATCAATTGTTTGAAGAACACCGTGCTCCTCACGGTGCTGACCGTTCCGATCTCAACCTTCCTTGCACTTCTCATTGCGGTTTGTCTCAATTCTATTAAATGGTTTTCGAGACCTTTGCAAACGATCTTCTTTCTCCCCTACGTAACCAACTCCATTGCGATCGGCATGGTGTTCGCCGCAATGTTCAATATGATCATCGGCGGCGGCGCTCGTCCCGATTACGTCGGCGTTGTCAATATCGTGATCGAAGCCTTGGGCGGCGATTATATCAACTGGATGAATGCGGGCTCGGAATACTGGGCAAACATCGTGGTTATGACGGTTTATATCGTCTGGAACGCGCTGCCCTTCAAGATCCTGATCCTTCTCGGCGGACTTCAGTCTGTTAACAAGCAGTATTACGAGGCGGCCAAGGTGGATGCAACGCCGCGCTGGCGCGTTTTCACCCGCATCACGATTCCGCTTCTTTCTCCCATGCTGGCTTACGTTATCATCACGGGCTTCATCGGCGGCTTCAAGGAATATTCCTCGATCGTCGGCGTATTTGGTGAGAGCATGGGCCCTGCGGCAAACCATTATGCGCTGGATACCATGGTTGGATTTATCTACCGCGCGATCGGTAACCAGGAGGGAACCGCATCCGCCGCCGCTCTGATTCTTTTTGCGATCATTCTGGTTGTCACGATGGTGAACCTTTACGTCAGCAAAAAGAAAACGCATTATTAAGGAGGCTCGAAAATGTCCGAAATGAAAAAGACCGTATCGGGAACCTCCGCTCCTATGCAGACGATGCAGGAGAAAAATATGCAACGGGTTTCCGCACAGCAAAAAATTGTAAAGATTGGTGTTCAAAGCGCCCTCTATATTTTCCTTGGCGTGATGGCACTTGTGGTTTTGTTCCCCTTCTATTGGATGCTGGTTTCCTCGGTTAAGACGATGCCGGAGTATCAGCGCCCGATTCCGACTCTGGTTCCCGAATACTGGGATTTCTTCAACTATGTTGAGGTTTTCAGAAATGAGGATCTTCTCCTTGGCCAGCTGTTTGCAAACACGCTTTTTGTCGGCGTTGTTTCCACGGCGCTTTCTCTGGTGATCACGGTGCTTTCCGCTTTCGCCTTTGCAAGACTTGAATTCAAGGGAAAGAATCTTCTCTTCGCCGCTCTGCTTGCAACGATGATGATCCCCGGCGAGCTCTTCACGATCACCAACTATCAGACGGTAAATACCTTCGGTTGGCTCAATACCTTCACGGTTCTGATCGTGCCCTTCCTCGTCAGCGTTTTCTACATTTATCTTTTGAAGCAAAACTTCCAGCAGGTTCCGAATGAGCTGTATCTGGCCGCGAAGGTGGACGGAACGACCGACCTGAAATATCTTTGGAAGGTTATGATCCCGCTCGCGCTTCCCACCCTGATCTCCATCACGATCCTGAAGATGATGGGCTCGTGGAACTCCTATATGTGGCCGCGCCTTGTTGCAAACGACGATGCGCACCGCCTGATCACCAACGGCCTTCGAACGGCGTTTACTTCCGCAGAGGGCGTAACGGACGTGCCGCTTCAGATGGCGGCGGTTGCCGTTGTTTCCGCTCCGCTCTTCCTCGTGTTCGTCTTCCTTCGTAAGTACATTATGAAGGGCGTTTCGAGAAGCGGTATTAAGGGTTAATCAAAAAAATTTATATAGAAAAGGAATTTGAATTATGAAACGAATTCTCTCCGCACTTCTTTTGGTTGCCATCCTTGTGGTTGGCGTTGCCGGCTCTCTCTCCTCCTGTAGCATGGGCGGCGGTGGCGGCGGTGTTGCCTCGGATTTCGTAATGCCCGAGGGTGGATTTGACACCGAGACTCCCATCACCATTACCTTCTACCACTCGATGGGTGCAGGCCTGCGTGATATCCTCGACGATGCGATCGAAGATTTCAGAAAGCTCTATCCCAACATCACGATCGATCATCAGTCCTTCGGTGACTATGACGGCGTTCGTGACCAGATCAAGACCGAGGTTGCGGTTGGTAACCAGCCCAACATTGCTTACTGCTATCCTGACCACGTTGCACTTTACAACGATGCGGGCGCAGTGCAGACGCTGGACGTATTCATGAACGATGCAACCTACGGCTACACCGCAGAGCAGCTTGCCGATTTCGTGCAGGGATGGCTCGAAGAGGGTAAGGCGTTTGGTGACGGCAAGATGTATTCTCTGCCTCTCTCCAAGTCTACCGAGGTGCTTTACTACAACAAGACTTACTTCGAGGCAAACGGCCTCAAGGTTCCCACCACCTGGGACGAGATGGAAGAGGTTTGCCGTGCCATTAAGGCTAAGGAAGGCGATTCCTGCATTCCTCTCGGCTACGATTCCGAGTCCAACTGGTTCATCACCATGTGCGAGCAGTATGGCTCCGACTACACCTCGGCTACCGGAGAAAACTTCATCTTCGATAACGAGACCAACCGCAATTTCGTTGAGCGCTTCCGCACCTGGTATCAGGAGAAGCTTGTAACCACCAAGGCACTCAACAGTAACGCTTACACCTCGAACCTCTTCACCGGAAGCGCAACCACCGGAACGCGCTCCTATATGTGTATCGGTTCTACGGGCGGTACCGTATATCAGCAGCCTAACCAGGTAAACGGCGTTTACGAGTTCGAGGTTGGCGTGGCACAGATCCCTCAGATCAATGCAAACGCTCCCAAGGTAATTTCTCAGGGTCCCTCCGCTTGTATCTTCAAGAAGGACAACGCGCAGGAGGTTCTCGCTTCCTGGCTCTTCCTCAAGTTCCTCACCACGGATATCAACTTCCAGGCGGCCGTTTCCATGAACAACGGTTATGCGCCCGTTATCAAGTCCGTTCTTGAGAACGAGGACTATCTGGCATGGCTTGACACCGCAGGCACCTCCAACCTCCAGGCATACGGTGTTAAGGCGGCGCTTGATCAGGCAGATTCTTACTATGCGTCTCCCGCCTTCATCGGCTCTTCCACCGCAAGAGACCAAGTTGGTCTTCTTCTGACGAAGTGCCTTGCAGAGAAGGATGCAACGGATATCAAGGCATTCATTAAGAAGGCCTTTGAGGATGCCGTTTCCGAGTGCAAGTATCAGTCCGGTAACTAATTTTTAAAAACGGTAGGAAAGATTTATGAAAAGAATTTCTCTTCGCATTCTTTGCCTGCTTCTTCTGCTTTGCATGGCTCTTTCCGCCCTGGCCTCCTGTGCCATCGGCGGAACCACGCCCTGCACTCAGCACAAGGACGCAAACAGCGACGGTAAGTGCGACGTTTGTGAAGCCTCCGTTGTCAACTGCAAGTCTCATAAGGACGCGGCAAGAGACGGAAAGTGCGATCTCTGCGACGCGGATATGCCCGCCTGGGTAGATTACGTTGCGGAAACGAAGCTGGATATGACCTCCGAAACGCTCAAGGAGGTTGTTACCGTTAAGAACTTTATCGACGGTGACACCACGCATTTTCATTCTTCTCTTGGACAGAACGGAACGCTGAAGGCAAGATATCTCGGCGTAAACACGCCCGAGTCCACCGGTAAGATCGAGGAATGGGGCAAGCCCGCCTCCAACTTTACCAAAGACAAGCTCTCGAATGCATACTCCATCATCATTGAGTCGGACGGTGCAGAGTGGGAGCAGGACAGCAATGGCCGCCATCTCGTTTGGATCTGGTATCAGCCCACCGCAGGTGCTGAATACCGCAACCTGAACCTGGAGCTTCTTCAGGAGGGCTTCGGACGCAGTGCCTCGGTTTCTGAGGGACGCTACGGCGCGGCTTGCGTTGGCGCAATGGCACAGGCCAAGACTTATAGCCTTTACATTTTCTCCGGCGAAAAGGATGCCACCTTCCCCTATGACGAGGCCGTTGAGGTTTCTCTCAAGGAGCTTCGCACGAACATCACCGATTACCTCGGACTGAACGTTGTTTTCGAGGGCACTGTGGTTCACAACAGCGACTGGACGGTTTACGTTGAGAGCTACGATGCGGTGACCGACCGTTCTTACGGTATTCAGGTATTCTACGGCTACATCTCCGGTCTGAACACCAAGCTTGCCCAGGGCAACAAGGTGCGTATCACCGGTACTGTGCAGGAATTTTTCGGCACGTATCAGGTTTCCAACCTGACCTACAAGCCGCTTCGCCCCGATGATCCCGCAAACACCAAGGTGATCTCCGAGGGCAATGACCTTCTCTTCACCGAGATCGTTCCTTCCGAGTTTAATGCGAACGTAACCGTTCCCGTTACCAAGGTGGACGATGCGGGCGAGAGCTACGAAACGAACGTAACCTTCAAGAATGCGGAGCTTTTGGTTTCTTCCTCCGTTTCGATGAAGGATCTTCTCGTAACGAGTGTTTACACCACGAAAAACCCGAACAGCGATGATTATGGCGCAATGACCTTGACCTGCAAGGCGGCGGATGGAACTACCATCAAGATCCGCACTGCAGTTCTGAAGGATGCAGAGGGCCAGCTTGTTACCGACATGTATTTCAAAAATCAAACGATTGACGTGCGCGGCATCGTTGAGTATTATCTGCCCGACGGTGAGACCGTTGGCACCTATCAGATCAAGGCATATACGCTGGGTGACTTCGTTTTGCATTGATTTTATACGGCTTTTCCATTTCAATTTGCGTTTTAAAAATTAAAACAATATAAAACAAAAAACGAAAGGGCAAGATCATGAAAAAAGTATTTTCACTTCTCCTGATCCTCGCAATGTGCCTTTCCATGCTGACTTCCTGCTTCGGCTCCGAGTGGCGTGAGCAGCAGAATGACGGCGCAGATGAGGCATTGACGGCAGCGGCCGACTTCCTTTATAACATTATGAAGGATAAAGAAGGCGCTGAAAACGTTTACGACTTTGACGTTGTTGCAAAGCTCGTTATCTCCGGCGTTACCTATGATGTAACCTGGGAGACCGACAACGCGAACGTTAAGATCGTTAAGAGCTCGAAGGACAGCTATTGGACCGTGGATATCCCCACCACCAATGACAAAGCCTTCTCCTACAAGCTGACCGCAACCATTAAGAATGCGGACGGCGAAAGCATTCAGAAGGAATTCAACCGCAAGGTTCCCGTTATCAGCGGCGATAACGCGCTGATCGTTGGCGAGCCTGTTGAGGGCGTTGAATACAAGCTCTTCATCGTGCAGTACACCGCACGCAAGGTTCTCTTCCTGAAGAACGCAACCCAGAATAACGACAACAAGTACATCCTTACCACCGATAAGCCCGCTGACGGCGCGATCTACAAGGTTGAAAAGGTTGACGGCGGCTATAAGTTCTACACCGAGGTTGACGGCGCTAAGAATTATATTCTTGCCAAGATCGAGGTTAAGGTAGAGGACGGCAAGGAAAAGACCAGCAAGTATCTTGGCTTCTCCACCGAGGATGCAAGCGTGTTCTACTACAAGCAGAACGTTGGCGCATGGTTCACCATGATCGATAACGCTGAGTTCGTTATGGGCACGTACCAGAGCTACGAGACCGCTTCTCTCTCCGAGGGTAAGTTCATGACCGAGTCTGCGGTTGCGAACAAGGAGCAGTTTGCCGTTTCCATCATGACGAAGGCAAGCTCTGATACCTACGTTGCACCCGAGTTTGAAAGCTCCAAGGAGCCCGCTGACGGCTCCACGCTCACGATCAAGGAAGCAGTTGAGCTTGGTAACACCTATAACAAGGGCGCATACACCTCCGGTAAGTTCGTTCTGACCGGAACCATCACCGAGATCCAGAGCGCCGTTTACGGTAACGTTATCATCTCCGACGGCACGGATTCGATCCTTGTTTACGGTATGTATACCGCAAACAGCGTGAGATTCGACAAGATGGATCCTCAGCCCAAGGTTGGTGACGAGATCACCGTTAAGGGCGTTATCGGTAAGTACAATGATGCGCAGATGAAGGACGGTACGCTCCTGAAGCTGAACGGCAAGGATGTAGCCGGCGGCAGCCAGGGCGGCACCACCGAGGGCGAATCCCTCAAGCTTGACCTGATGGGAACCGCCACCCGTACCGAGTACTCCGCCTCTAAGACGGTTCACTCTGCAAATGGCGTTACCTACACCAACGAGAAGGGTAGCTCCACTACCAATAACTACGATCAGACCGCCGCTTACGAGGCAAGAGCTTATAAGAGCTCTATCATTACGATCAGCGCAGACAAGGCGTTTAAGAAGATCGTATTCTCTCTGAGTGACTACGTGACCTCCGATGGCAAAAATTACTACTCCGGCTTTGACGGCATGACGGTTGCAGGCGCAACCATCACCCGTGACGGCGCGACCGTTACCGTTGTTCTTGACGAGGCACAGACCTCCTTCACCTTTGCTCCTCTTCTTGCGCAGGTTCGTATCGCAAGCGTTACCGTTTCTGCTACGGCAGGCGAGTCCGGCGGCAACCAGGGCGGAAACGAGGGTGGCAACGAAGGCGGCGAGACCACCGAGGCATTTACGCTTGTAACTGCTCCCGCGGTTGGAACTGCTTACTATTTCCGCATCAACCAGAATTCTCTCCAGAAGCTC
>JAZQWS010000384.1:0-5466 GCA_045632465.1 Eubacteriales bacterium | reverse complement strand
ATGTTCTTGTCGCGCGCAGGATGGACGTATCACCCACCTGTCTGGGGCGAGGATGGGAAATTTCGTTATGGATTTCCCGAATATGATGCCATGCTTGAAATCGCCAAAAGCTTTTCGGATAGCGGCGTTCAAGTGTTTTTGACAAATCTTCCCGTCGGCTGGGTGGATGAGGATACCTATGATTTTTCATCGCTGGACGAAACGCTCGCAAGGCTGTTCGCCACTCTTCCAACTGCGTATTATATTCCGCGTCTTCGCTTGGATCCGCCCTTCGCTTGGATGGAAAAACACCCGGAGGAGATCTGTGTCTTCGAAAACGAATCGGATGATCCTAAGGTGATATCCGAGCTTGTAAGAAGTGGAAATGTAAACAATACTTATGATATGACACAACCTCCGCGTGCAAATGGCCTTCAGCCGCTTCGCTTGGATGCGCCCATTGGCTTGCAAAGCTTCAGCTCGGAGCGTTGGCTCTCTGATGCCGTGCGTGCCTTGGACGCGGTTATTTCGCATATTCTCGAAGGTCCGTATGCAAAGCATTTTGTCGGCTTTCATATTTGCTTCGGCGGCACGTGTGAGCTTTTGCATTGGGGCAACGGCGGTGGCCGCATCGGTGATTTTTCCCGAAAGCATACGGATGCGTTTTTTGAATGGGCATTGAAGAGATACAGCTCGCTTTCGGCGCTTGCCGCTGCATGGGGAAAGCCGGGGCTTTGCCGCGAAAGCTTCTCCGTTCCGCCGCGTGCCGTGCGTGGAAAGCAGGGAAGCGACCTCGCATCTATGTATCGCATGGATGGCGATGGCGTTTGGTTTCGTGATTACGAGCTTTTTCATAGTGAAACGGTAATCTCCGCCTTTCTCACCTTGGCCGAGCACGCAAAGAAGCGTGCGCCCGATCTTGCCGTCGGCGTTTTTTACGGTTACGAGGGCTATGGGCACGAGCATCTGGATCGGATGCTTTCTTCTCCCTTCGTAGACTATCTTTCCGCCCCCAAGCCTTATGATGACCCTGCGCCCGGCGGTCTCGGCGGCAGTGTTGCCAAAGTTGCCTCGATCATGCGCAAAAAGCTTTGGGTTGAGGAACTTGATAACCGCCCGCACACGGCGTGGGATCCAAGAAAATTCGCCGCGCATATCAACGTCGAGCCTGCCGCTGATTTTTCCGAGAGTGCCACCGTGCTTTGGCGCGAGTTTTGCAAGCTCAAGCAGGATGGTGCCTCCTTTTGGTGGATGGATCAGGGAGATGCCAAGCATCGCTGGTATGATGATGCGGATCTGATTGCCCTCGTTTCGGATATGGTGAAGCTGGATGCGGTTATCAAAAAAGCAGAGCCGCGCGATATTGCCGAGGTTGCCGTTGTCAGTGACACGGCGGCCAATCTGATGGGCGGCATAAAAGGAAACGTCCGCCGAAAAATGCTTGCCGCAGGCGTTCCCTTTCATGAATACCGCATCCCCGATCTTGATGAAATTTCTCTTTCGCAGTATCGCTTGCTCGTCTTCACCGCGCCACATCTGATAACGAAGGAATGGCTCGCCGCGCTTCGCGCCCGTCTCCATAAGGATTGCCAAATTCTTTTCACGGATCTGCCGGGGATTTGCAACGGTGCGCCCGATCTTTCCCGCGTGGAGCAGATCACGGGTATTGCTGTGAATTTTGTGCAAACGAATGCCTTTGCCTCGGCCGCATCCTTTTCCTTCGCAGATGGAAAGGGCGGTGCGATTCGTGAGAACCGGGGTATTTGGCTCACCCTCCGCCCGGCGGAAATTCTTGATTCGATTTCTCCCGTTTTCTCCGCCGCAGGCATTCGGTCATATATCGATGGCAAAGGTGTCGTGCATGGCAATTCGCATCTTCTCGGTGTCTTTTCTTTAAAGGAAAGCGGCCTTTCGGGTGAGGTTCATCTTCCCGAAAAGGGAGACTGGATAGAGTGGTTTACAAAAGAGGAATATGCCGATACCGCAACCGTTCCGATCTCTATCGGGCCGCGCGCATCGCGCATCTTCATAAAAAAATCTTTTTTCAAAGAAGCGGGACTTTGAGTGGAAACGCTGACCTGAAAATGAAAATATCATTCTTTTTTCGGCGGTCTGCCTTTTGTGCAAGATCGCCGATTTTTATATAATTTTCGACAAAATTCTATATCCATCTTTGTTTTGTACCATAACGGAACATCTGAGAGCATCTCCCGAAAAGCCGAAAAAACTAAAAAAATGCACTTTTTTCTTTGTAGCCTCTTGCTTTTTCCCATATTTTCATATATAATGTTAATCGTTAAAATATTTTATCAATTAAAGGAATTCGGTTATGTATCGCATTGTTACAAAAAAAGTTTTGAATCCAACCGTCACCATGATGGAGATCGAGGCGCCCTTCGTTGCAAAGAAGGCCGAGCCCGGTCAGTTCATCATCCTTCGTGTAGATGAGGAGGGGGAGAGAATTCCTCTCACCGTCGCAGGCTATGACCGTGAGAAGGGAACGGTTAAAATCATATTCCAGATCGTGGGTGCAACCACGATGGCGCTGAATGCAAAGGAGGCGGGTGAATATATCACCGATTTTGCAGGCCCTCTCGGCGTTCCCACCGAAATTGAAGGTCTCAAAAAAGTCCTGATCGTTGGCGGCGGCGTTGGCTGTGCCATCGCGCTTCCCATTGCCGAGGCGCTTGCCAAGGCAGGATGCGAGGTAACCTCCGTGATCGGATTCCGTAATAAAGATCTTCTCATCCTTGAGGATGAATTCCGCGCCGCATCCAAGGAGCTTTTTGTAATGACGGATGACGGATCGTATGGCCGCGCGGGCAACGTTTGCGTTCCGATCGAGGAAATGCTTTCCGCAGGGCAGAGCTTTGACCGCGTGATCACCATCGGTCCGCTGATCATGATGAAATTTGTCACCCTCGCCACCAAGCCTTACGGCATCCCCTGCACCGTTTCGATGAACCCCATTATGATTGATGGAACGGGCATGTGCGGCGGCTGCCGCCTGACTCTCGTGCAGGACGGCAAGCGTGTAACCAAATTCGCCTGCGTAGACGGCCCCGATTTCGATGGCTACGAGGTGGATTTTGACGAAGCTATGTCTCGCGGTGCAATGTATCGCGATTTTGAAAAACATAAGTTTGAGGAGGCCTGCAACCTCTTTAAGAAGGAGGTAAAATAAAATGCAGAAGCCGAATATGAGTCTGAAAAAGAATGAAATGCCAACGCAAGAGCCCGCCGTTCGCGCAAGAAATTTTGACGAGGTTGCCCTTGGTTACACCGAGGAGATGGCGATCGACGAGGCGCTCCGTTGCCTTGGTTGTAAGAATATGCCCTGCGTCAGCGGCTGTCCTGTAAACATCCATATTCCCGCATTCATCGAAAAGATCAAGGAAGGGGATTTTGAGGGCGCATACGAGATCATCCATAAGACCTCCGGTCTTCCCGCCGTTTGCGGCCGCGTATGCCCGCAGGAAACCCAATGTGAGGCGAAGTGCGTGCGCGGTATTAAGGGCGAGCCTGTCGGCATCGGCCGTCTTGAGCGCTTCGTTGCGGATTACCATAATCTTCATTCGGATAAGGTTCCCGAAACCGCTCCCAAGAATGGCCATAAGGTAGCCATCGTCGGCTCGGGCCCCTCCGGTCTTACCTGCGCCTCCGACCTTGCGCTTCTCGGCTATGACGTAACCGTTTTTGAAGCGCTCCATACCGCGGGCGGCGTTCTTGTGTACGGTATTCCCGAATTCCGTCTCCCGAAGGCCATCGTGCAGAAGGAGGTTGATAACCTCAAGGCCATGGGCGTTGAGATCATGACCAATATGATCATCGGAAAAACCCTGACGGTTGACGAGCTTTTCGGCATGGGCTTTGAGGCTGTGTTCATTGGCTCGGGCGCCGGCCTTCCCAACTTCATGGGCATCCCCGGCGAGAGCTTCAAGGGCGTTTATTCCGCAAATGAATTCCTCACGCGAAGCAACCTTATGAAGGCTTACCGTGAAGATCCAAACACCCCCATCATGAAGGGCGGCAAGGTTGCCGTTGTCGGTGGCGGAAACGTTGCGATGGATGCGGCAAGCACCGCTTTGCGCCTTGGCGCGGAGAAGGTGTATATCGTATATCGCCGCTCCATGGATGAGCTTCCCGCAAGACGCGAGGAGGTTGAGCATGCAGAGGAGGAGGGGATCGAGTTCCGTCTGCTCTGCAATCCCGTGGAGATCCTCGGCTTCGAAAATCCCGAGGACAAGAGAGATCCGAGAAACGGATTTGTAACCGGTATGAAGTGTATCCGTATGGAGCTTGGCGAGCCGGATGAGCGCGGTCGCCGCCGTCCCATCGCCGTGGAGGGAAGCGATTTCATCCTCGAGGTGGACACGGTTATTATGTCGATCGGAACCTCTCCGAACCCCCTCATCAAGGCAACCACCAAGGGCCTTGAGGTAAACCGCCACGGCGGCATTATCGTTGAGGAGGAAACGGGAAAAACCACGAAGGATGGCGTTTATGCCGGCGGCGATGCCGTAACGGGCGCGGCCACGGTTATCTCTGCTATGGGTGCGGGCAAGATTGCCGCAAAAGCCATCGATGATTATCTGAAAACAAAGTAATTTCAAACAATTGTTTACAAAAAGGTGCAAAACAATGGCAGAATTAAAGCTTGAGCACGGAGCGCCTGCTGACGTAAGCGGCAGACTTCCGAAGGAAATAAAAACCTATCAGCGCCTGGATGCGCTTCATATTCCGTATGATCGCGTGGATCACGAGGCGGCGGAAACCATGGAGCTTTGCCGCGAGATCGATGCGGTGCTCGGCGCTCCCATTTGCAAAAATCTTCTTTTGGCAAACCGCCAGAACACGATGTTTTATCTTCTCTTAACGCCGGGGGATAAGCGTTTTAAGACCAAGGATCTTTCCGCGGCGCTCGGCATCTCCCGCCTCTCGTTTGCAGACGGGCGATTTATGGAGGAGTTTCTGGATATCACGCCCGGCTCTCTTTCCGCCCTCGGCCTTTATAATGATTTGGACCGCGTGGTAAACGTCGTAATTGACGACGAGCTTAAGGATGCGGAAAGCATCGGAATGCACCCCTGCATCAATACCTCCAGCCTCCGTATCTCCATGTCGGATCTTCTGGAAAAGATCCTTCCCGCAACCAAGCATACCTATCGCTTCGTGACACTCCCGCGCTACGAGGAGGAAGAGGCGTAAAGCAATAAAAAATCTCGGAAAGGAGAGCTCTATGGCGGGCGTAAACGAAACTGAAATCAGCGGCGTGATCGAAAACGTCGTTTTCCATAGCGATGCAACGGATTATACGGTGCTGGAGCTCTCTGTAACGGGAAGTGACGGCGTGGCCGAGTTGATCACGGCCGTTGGCACGTTGCCGCCCGCAGGCGAGGGGGAATGCCTCCTGCTTCGCGGAAGCTTCACGCGCCACCCCGAATACGGCAGGCAGTTTTCCTTCACGTCGTATGAAAAAAGTCTGCC
>JAZQWS010000383.1:0-3744 GCA_045632465.1 Eubacteriales bacterium | reverse complement strand
CGCATCTTTGAGGGCGAATGGTGGCTGGATGAAAACGGAAAGAACTGGTGGAACAGAAAAACGCACTTTCATTTTAATGCAATATATCTGACAAAGCAGGGCGAATTTGATTTATGGATCAACGGAACGAAGCATCATATTCACGAAAACCGTGTTGTTTTTATTCCCGAGGGAAGTGATTTGCAATATTATTTCGACGGCAACGGAATCCTTGATAAATATTATACGCATTTTCATCTTGCGATTGGAGAAACGAACATCTGCGAGCTTTTTCATTTTCCCTACGTTTTTGAGCCTAAGGATACGGATGCGATCGAGCGGCTGTTTTGCGACCTCATCGAGCTTCGCACCGATCCCGACGATCCCTTGAAGCAAATTGCGCAAAGCGCAACACTCCTTGCTCTCGTTTCCGAGGTTCTTGCACAGGCCGATGCAACGAGAAACGAGATGAGCGAAAAAATACCACTCGAGATCCGAGAAATCGCGGAATACATCGACAATCATCTCGACAAGCTTCCTTCGATGGATATGCTGGCCGAAAGAATCGGCTACAGTACCGCTTATTTCACGAAGAAATTCAAGGCGGTTTTCGGAAGAACACCGACCGATTATATTGCGCAAAAGAAGATCTACCGCGCAAAGGACGAGCTGAAGAATACCGACCGCACGATTTACGGCATTGCAAATTCCTTAGGCTTTTCCGATGCATCCTATTTCAGCAGCTTTTTCAAGGCGAGAACGGGGTTAAGCCCTGCCTATTACCGCAAAAACAGCGCGCGCTGAAAAGAAAAAGGAGTTTTTATGATCCACGCAATAGAAAAAGAGAATTTTTCTCTTTTCTTTGAGAAGAATGCCGGCGGCGCCTATATTGACGGCGGATGCTTTGGCAATATTACAGTCGGAAAATCTCCGCTCTTTACGATCTCCTTGCGAGAAATAGAGGGAAAACGGGATTTTTCGCTCTCATCGGAAAGCGGATGGAGTGGCGTGACCGTGCGCGAGCGCGGCGGACAGCTTCAATTTTTCTTCCGCGGATACGAGGGCGATATAGATCTTGCCGTTTGCGTGACGGCAACTGCTTCGGCGCGAGGCGTTTCCTTTGATACAAACGTTTCCAACCTAGATTCCCGTTATAGCGTGATGGAGGCATCCTATCCGATTCCGACCGTGAAAAACGATACCTTTGATCTCTTTGTTTCCTCCGGCCCCGGACGCGTGATCAAGGATTTCAGGCACAAGACGGAAAAGCTTTGCTGGATGTATCCTTCCTCCCGCTTCTGTATGCAATACATGGCGATTTTCGCCGAGGGAGATGCACTCTATCTCGGACATCATGACCGCGAGGCACGAACAAAATATTATACCGCCAAGGCGGAGGATGGCGAGGTTACACTCGGCGTTTCCTACCCTGCTGAGGGAATGGGCCTGCCTGCAAACTCCTTCTCTCTGCGCGGCGGCGCACACTGGGAATATATCCGAGGAGATTGGTACGACTGCGCGGTGCGCTACGCCGAATTTGCGAAAACGGCAGACTGGCTTCCCGCGCTCGGCAATTACGGACGCCCCGATACCCCCGATTACTTCAAGGAAATCCCCTTCTGGATCATGGACTTTATGCCCAATATTCCCGAGCAGGGGAACAATATGCCCGAGACGCTTCGCTATCGGAATAACAACGATAAGGACGCCTGGTGGCGCGAGGCCATACGGATGAAGGAGGCTCTGGGACTTCCCGTTGGCTATCATATTTACAACTGGCATAAAAATGCCTTCAATATTGATTATCCGCACTTTTTACCCGCAAAGGACGATTTTAAGGACGGCGTTGCACGCGTGCAAGAGGCAGGCATTTACATCGCGCCTTATATCAACGCATCCAGCTGGGAATCCCGCGACAACGCGCCCTCTCCCGAGGAAAGCTTTGCTTATGCGGGACACAAAGCGGCCGCCAAGGATAAGGACGGCAATCTTTTCGTTGAGGTATATCCGCAAATCAAGCCCGACGGACAAAAAACAAATCTCATCGGCATTTGCCCCTCCTCGCCCGTTTGGCATCGGATCATATCGAAACTTTCCGAGAGAATCGAGGACGAGCTTTCCGTTGACGGCATTTATTACGATCAGACGGCCGCTATGGGCGCACGCCCCTGCACAGATCCCTCCCACAGCCACGCCCCCGGCAACAGCGGCGCATGGATCGAGGGAACACGCGCACTTTTCAGCCGAATCCGCGCAGAAAAGGATGAAAATAAATTCTCCTTCTCGGAATGCAACGCAGAGCCTTATATGAATTGCTTTGACGGCTATCTCACCTGGCATTGGGGCGAAAACGGCGAGGTTCCCGCCTTTGCCGTGATCTACTCAAAATACATCACGATGATCGGGCGCGTGATCAACGGATGGAGAAAGAGCGACACGGTTTACGTGCGCTATACCTTTGCGAAATCCTTCGTGCAAGGACAGCAGCTCGGCTGGTGCAATTACGACGTACAGGACAATGCCGAGATATTTCCCTTCCTTTACAAGCTCGCGCATCTTCGCTACGAGCTGAAGGGGCTTTTCGTTACGGGAGCACTTCTGCGCCCTCCTCTCGTTGAAACTGCGCTTGCTCCCCATACCTCCACACCGCATATGTGGGGCGGCGACGATCTCGTGGTGGATACGGTGCTTGCGGGCGGCTGGAGAGCGAGTGACGGAAAAACACACCTCTTCGTTTTTAATATCCGCGACGAGGCCGGCGAGGCAACGGTATCCCTCCGCGCATCCGAATACGGCATCACGGGCGAAAATATACCTGCGGCACTCGCAGACCTTGCACCGCATCTTGATGCGGCGAGTGACACGCTGACTCTCAAATTTTCGCTTTCCGCGCAGGATGCAATTCACATTGTGTTCTGATATCAAAAAACAAAAAACGCATCCTGCTTTCGGACAAAACCGAGAACGGATGCGCTTTTTCTTTTAAAATTCGATTTCGATTGCGAGCGGCGCATCGGCGCGTTGCTCGGCGGAGATGAAAAATACGGTATCTTTATTATCAAACTCGAACGGAAGCTTTGCTCCTGCGAGCGTGACAGAGGTGGCATGCTTGCCGTGGATCACAACCTTGAGATCGCCGAGCGGGCGGAGTCCTTCGATCTTCGGGATGGAATTTTTATGCAGATCATGCCCATTCTCGGGGCGACCCGAGAATTCTCCCTTGCGCTTCTCTACCGCAAGGGTGAGGCGGCCGTTTTGAATGCCGCTCGATTTGATTTCGGTCAGCGCGTAGCCGCCGTTTTCATAATCGAAGGTAAAGCCGTCATCCTCGTAGATCGCGCTCTCACCGGGGACTTCCGAAGGATAAAGGTTGACGATATATTCGTGATCCTTTTCAAGGATATATTTCTGCGGCTTCATGGTTACGATCACGGCGCCGTTTTTCACGAAGAGCGCGCCCGAGGTGAGCCCCTTCGGCTCATAATCAATTTCTTTTCCACCCTCGTAGATCTCGCCGGTGAAATAATCCACCCATTCGCCCTCGGGAAGCGGGAAATGCATATCGAATGCGCCGACGAAAAGATTATCACCCAGCATATAGGCGTTGTTTACGTTTTCAAAGCCCTTGCCCTCATATACGAGAGGAAGCGGACGGAGGATGGGCGTTCCCTCCTTGTTGGCTTGATGGGCGGTGTAATAGATATAGGGGAAGATGGCGGAGCGGAGGCGATCGTAGAACACGAAGCGATCCTTTAATTCTCCATC
>JAZQWS010000382.1:0-5503 GCA_045632465.1 Eubacteriales bacterium | reverse complement strand
TCTCGGTCTGGGGCTCAACGCCACCCTTAGCACAAAGCACGGTAACAGAACCGTCGAGAACGCGGAGCGATCTCTGAACCTCTACGGTGAAGTCAACGTGGCCGGGAGTATCGATGATGTTGATACGATACTTGTTAGCAGCTGCCTTCTCGGCATCCTTCTGGAACTCAGTGGGAACCCAGTAGCAGGTAGTTGCAGCGGAGGTAATGGTGATACCTCTCTCCTGCTCCTGTGCCATCCAGTCCATCGTTGCGCCACCGTCATGGGTCTCACCGATACGGTGGGTCTTACCGGTATAAAAAAGGATACGCTCAGTCGTAGTGGTCTTACCGGCGTCGATATGCGCCATGATACCAATATTTCTGGTATGTTCAAGGGAATACTCTCTTGGCATTTTTCTTTCTCCTTTTTTATATCAATTAAAATCTGTAATGAGCAAAAGCCTTGTTTGCCTCTGCCATCTTGTGGGTATCTTCCTTCTTCTTGAAAGCGCCACCCATGCCTGCCTTCGCATCCATGATCTCGTTGGCAAGTCTTTCAGCCATAGTCTTTTCGCTACGGCTTCTGGAATAAGCGGTGATCCAACGAAGTCCGAGCGTCTGTCTGCGCTCTGCGCGAACTTCCATGGGCACCTGATAGTTAGAACCGCCGACACGGCGAGCCTTTACCTCAAGAACGGGCATAACGTTTTCAAGGGCAGCAGTGAACACGTCAAGTGCGTTCTCACCGCTCTTTGCCTCGATCATTGCGAAAGCATCATAAACGATTCTCTGCGCAACGCCCTTCTTACCATCGTACATGATGTTGTTTACGAGCTTCGTAACCAACTCAGAATTGTACAGAGGATCCGGCAATACTTCTCTTTTGGAAATTTGACCTCTTCTAGGCACTGTACTTCCCTCCTTCATTAAATTATGATATCATAGGTACTCGGAGCTCTTGCTCCGTTAGTGCTCCATTTGCGACTCTTAGCATAAACATCTATATCATCACAGCACGTGAGCACATTTTTGCATCCAAGATGTACCTTACTTCTTGGGACGCTTTGCTCCGTACTTGGAGCGGCCCTGCTTACGGTTCGCAACACCCTGGGTATCCAGCGTACCACGAATGATGTGGTAACGTACACCGGGAAGGTCACGAACACGACCACCGCGGATCAGAACAACCGAGTGCTCCTGAAGGTTATGACCGATACCGGGAATGTAGGAAGTAGCTTCCATACCATTGGTAAGTCTTACTCTGGCGATCTTACGAAGTGCAGAGTTAGGCTTCTTGGGGGTAACGGTGGTTACCTTAGTGCAAACGCCTCTTCTTTGCGGTGCGCTCTGGTCGATCTGCTCATTGCGAAGTGCATTGAAGCCCTTCTGAAGCACAGGAGACTTAGACTTGTAGCTCTTTTCTCCACGACCCTTTTTTACGAGCTGGTTAAAGGTTGGCATTCCATATCCTCCTTCTTTAAAGATATAGTGTTTATCTATACAGTCCGAGCGGACGGCATATTCGAAAATTTCTCCGCCGAAAAAAGGGCATAGATATCCCTATTTATCGACAGTACAACATATTATATCATTTTACAAGTATAATGTCAAGGTTTTTTCTGTTTTTTTTTGATAAAGGCGCTCTTTTCTTCATTTTTTCCAAAAAGGAAGCCTTCTCTTTTTCATTTTTATGATTTTTGCCACAAAAAAGCAGGAGGCGCTCTCCTGAGAAAGCGCCTCCATCGACGTTTCGTATGTAATTTTTTCCTATTTCTTTAGTAAATATACACGATTATTTCTTTTTCTTCTTAAAGATAGAGGAAAAGATTTTTGCAATCCGACCGGGCTCTTTTCTGCGGTTTCTTCTCTTGCGCTCCATCCATTGCTTCAGGCTGGCAAAGCTGAGCTTCAGTCCCTTGGCCTCGCGGCGGCCTGCCTGCTCGTAGGTATACATCTGCACGGTGGCGGCAAAGCGGCAAACGGCGGGATCGGTGTAATCCTCCGCGGCGATCTCGCTCCATCCCATCTTCTCCGCATATTCATCGTGGAGCATGGTATAAAACTCAGCCTTGGCATCCGCCCAAAGCAGATTATAAATGCGGAAGCATCGGCTCGCGGTCAGATTCACGTAGGAAACCGAGAGGGGCAGATACATGCCGTGGTGCATCAGGAAGCGTTTGATATCCGCATAAGTCTTCGGCGCCTGCGAATAGTATTTTTTAAAGAGGCGCGTGCGCGCTTGCTCGGAATACACGCGATGGTGGATCAGAATGCCCGCGCACTTGCCGAGTCTTTCCGCGAGAGAAAGCGCGGCAACAACGAAATAAACGTCCTCAAACATGCGCAGCTCATCGGGGAATGCGAGCTGCTTTTCGCAGAGGAAGGAGCGGCGGAAAAGCTTGCTCCAAACGTATCCGTCCGTCAGCTGGAAGATCTGATCGGGAAAATCGTTTTTACTCGTTATCTTGCCGGGCGTTAAGAGCTTCTGCGCATCACCGACCACGTTTTTGCGGAATTTCGCGGTTTTGCTCTGGTAAAGATCGTAATCGCAAACCACGATGTCCAGATCCTCCGCCACAGCAGTTTCATACATTTTTTCAAGGAAGTTTGCATCAAAGAAATCATCGGCATCCAAGAAAGAAACGTATTCTCCGCGCGAGCGGCGCATACCGTTGTTACGCGCCGAGCCGGGGCCTGCGTTATTTTGGGTTACGATGCGGATGCGCGCATCCTTCTTCTGATATTCCTTAATGATCTTCAGCGATCCGTCCGTCGATCCGTCATCCACGCAAATGATCTCGATCTCCCGAAGCGTCTGATCCAGAATGCTATCCAATGCGGGGCGCAAATACGCCTCTGCATTATAGATCGGAACGATAACGGAAACTTTTATGTTTGCCTCGGGCGCCGCCTCGTTCTCGGAAACCAAAGCTTCCTCTGCCACAGCCGCTTCGCTCGCTGCCTTTGCCGATGCTTCGGTAGCAACAGTCACGGCTTCTTCGCCCTGCTTTATATCCTTATCCTGCATTTCTGCCGATTGCATACGTCCACCTTCCCCGCCCAAGCGCGCAACCCTTTGTTTTTGCGGCGCAAAACGGCGATCTCATACTTTTACATTATAATTATAGCATATATGCGTATGAAAGTCAATCCTTATTTTATTTGGCGGAAGGGAGCATGCTTGCGCCGCGGATATGCATCAAAAAAAGCAAGAGAGAACACGAAAATGCCATTCTCCGCAAAGCGCATTTTTTCATAATGAAAATTATTTTTTCGCGCAAAAATGCAAAGAATTATTTTCAAAAAAGAAAGAAGCAGATGCAAAAACGCATCTGCCTCTTTCGGGCTTTATTGAATTATGCCTCGGTCTCTTCTTCGGGAACGAGAACCTCATCGTACTCATCGCCTGCAGTGTAAACCGTTTCAAGCTCGGGATCGGGCTCCTTCGCGTTGTCGATAACGCCAACGGAGCGATAGCATCCGAGACCGGTTCCTGCGGGAATCAGCTTACCGATGATAACGTTCTCCTTCAAACCGAGCAGGTGATCCTGCTTGCCGTGGATCGCGGCGTCGGTAAGAACCTTCGTGGTTTCCTGGAAGGAAGCGGCGGAAAGGAAGGATTCCGTCATAAGAGAAGCCTTGGTGATACCAAGAAGCATGGGAGCGGCATCGGCATGGCGAAGTCCCTCCTCGCCTGCAGCGATTCTGGCATCGATCTTCTCGTTCTCCTCACGGCGCTCAAGAACGTCAACCGTGGTACCAACCAGAAGATCGGTGTCACCGGGATCTTCGATCTTTACCTTACGGGTCATCTGGCGGGTGATACACTCAACGTGCTTATCGTTAATTTCAACGTCCTCTCCGCGGTACACCTTCTGTACCTCACGGATGATATAATCATACACAGCGTCGATACCGCTCATATGAAGAACGTCTGCGGGGTTCAGGAAGCCCTCGGTGAGCTGCTGGCCGCGAGCCACCATCTGTCCGTCCGAAACGGTCAGACGCATACCGAAAGGAATCTCGTATGCAACCTCTTCCTCAACAGCCTCGCCCTGCTCGTTGATGGGATTCTGAATGAAGATCTTCGTGAGCTTCTTGTCTGCCTCGATGCGAACCGTTCCGCTCGCCTCGGTTACAACTGCGGTTCTCTTCGGGCGGCGTGCCTCAAAGAGCTCCTCAACTCTGGGAAGACCCTGGGTGATATCCGAACCTGCGACACCACCGGTGTGGAAGGTTCTCATCGTCAGCTGCGTACCGGGCTCACCGATCGACTGAGCGGCGATAACGCCGACAGCCTCACCGATGCTAACGGGAGTGCCGTGTGCCATATCGGAACCGTAGCAATGAACGCAGACACCGCGCTTTGCCATACAACGAAGGATGGTTCTTACTTCAACCTCCTTGATGCCGGCATTTACGATCTCGCGCGCCATAACCTCGTCGATCATCGTGTTGCCGGGAACGATCAGCTCACCGGTCTCCTCGTCAATAACGTCGCTTACGGTGTAACGGCCGATCAAACGGTCATACAGCGTTTCAACAACGGTGCCGGAGGAAACGATATCCGAAACTACGATACCGCGCTTTGCGCCACAGTCCTCTTCGCGAACGATAACGTCCTGCGAAACGTCAACCAGACGACGGGTCAGATAACCGGAGTCTGCCGTACGAAGTGCCGTATCGGACAGCGCCTTACGGGAACCCTTCGCGCCCATGAAATACTCGAGCATCGTCAGACCTTCACGGAAGTTCGACTTAATGGGAATTTCGATCGTCTTACCGTTGGTTGCAAACATAAGTCCGCGCATACCTGCAAGCTGACGCATCTGCTTGGTCGAGCCACGGGCTCCGGAGGTTGCAATCATGTTCAGAGAGTTATACTTATCAAGGTTTGCTACCAGCGCATCGGTTACGTCCTGGGTGGTCTTGTTCCACACGTCAACGACCTGCTTATAGCGCTCGTCCTCGGAAAGCTCACCCCAGTTGAAGAGCTCAGTGATCTCCTCAACCTTCTGTGCGGCCTCTTCAAGAAGCTGCTTTTTCTGGGGAGGAATGGTCATATCGTAAACAGATATTGACAAAGAGGATCTTGTGGAGTACTTATAACCCATCGCCTTGATGTTATCGAGCACCTTTGCAGCCTCGGTAAAACCATGATATTTGATGGTAAGATCCACGATTTCCTTCAGCTTTTTGCTGGTGGTTGCGAAGTTGATTTCGAGGCTGAACGGATCCTCGGCACGGTTTACGTAACCAAGATCCTGAGGAATGTGGCGGTTGAAGATCAAACGACCGTAGGTTGCATCGATCAAAGCGCTCTTCTCCACACCGTCGATCACCTTCGTCACACGAACCTTGATTGCGGCATGCATGCCCAGCTGCTTATTCTCATACGCCATCTCAACCTCGTCGAAATCGCGGAAAATACGTCCCTCGCCGGGCTCATCGGGATGGTCGATGGTCAGATAGTAAGAACCAAGCACCATATCCTGAGAAGGAACGGTAACAGCCTTACCGGA
>JAZQWS010000381.1:0-1794 GCA_045632465.1 Eubacteriales bacterium | reverse complement strand
AGGAAAGGCAAGCATCAAAGGGGCCGCCCCCGAGATCCTTCCTTTTTTCTCCTGCCATTTTTTCAAGGATATCATAGATTTTGGATTTTGCGGAATTGACCGAATGATTTTCATTCCACTCCTCAAGCAGGCGCAGAAAGGCGGCGCGGAACAGCGCGGAATTTTCCGGGTGGAAGATTTCCGCCTCGCGATAATTGCAATGCATCAGATGCACGACAACGGTTTCGTTATCCGAATATTTCACCTCGTACGGCATATCGGCGGGCAGGAAAATGATATCCCCCGCAGAAAAGGCCATGCGCCTGCCTTCTATATTAAATTCTCCGACTCCGCTGAGGCGGAAGGCAAGAGCGGCATACGGCCTGGGCTTCACGGAAAACGATCCATTATCATGGCAAAGCCGAAAAATTGAGAGGATCTCAAATGAAAGCGCATCGAAATTATATATCATCTTTTTCTCCTCCGAGGAGGCGAAATCGCCCCCACCGGTTTCTATTATAACATACTGTGACGAAAAAGTCCACCTTTATGAAGAAAAAATATGTTTTTCTTCGGATTTTTTTATGGTACACTTATGTTAAACCAAGATTTTTTCCACTTGGAGGGAAAAATGCAATTCCTTATTTATTTTCTAATCGTTGCTTGCGCGGGAACGCAATCCGCCATGACAAAGCTCTACGGCAAGAAGGGCGAAAGCCCTGCCGTTTTTAACGCGCTGAAAGCCACCTCCGCGCTCGTTCTCTTTGCGCTGATGGCCATCATCAACTTCCGATTCCATCTGCCGACGGTGCTTTTTGGTCTTGGCTACGGCGCTTGCCTCTGCCTCTCGATGCACGCGGGATACAAGGCGCTTTGCCTTGGTCCAATGGCGCTGACGAGCATGCTCGCTTCCTTCTCGATCGTGATTCCTCTGCTTTTCGGCATTGCGGTCTGGAATGAAAAAATCAATCTTATGAAGGGCATTGCGCTGGTGCTTTTGGTTTTCGCCATTCTGATGACGAATGCAGACAAGCTGAAGAAGGGCGCAAAGTTTGAGGGCCACTATGCGCTCTGGCTGATTTTCATCGCGCTCACGTTTCTTTGCAACGGATTCTGCTCCGTGATTCAGAAGCAATATCAAATTCTCTACCCCGAGAGCTACAGCCGCGAATTTATGTTTTTCGCAATGCTTCTCTGCTCGGTTGTTTTTATGGCGATTGCGCTCATAAAGGCAAGGCCAAGGGAAATTTTCAAAAGCCAAGGGAAACACTACGGCGTGATTTCCGGGCTTGCCAACGGACTTGCAAGCTTTTTCACGCTCGTGCTGGCAGGACTTGAAAACGCAACGGTTCTTTTCCCCATCATTTCTGCGGGAACGATCATGGCCGCGCTTTTCTGCGGTCGGTTCGTATTCAAGGAAAAGCTGAAGGCGCACCATTATCTTGCGCTCGCCTCGGGCATCCTTGCCGTTATTTTATTGAAGCTTTAATTTTTCCGAGAAAGGATTTTTGTTATGCAAATCACAGTTGTTTTCCCAACGAAATCACATACCGCTTACGAGATCGCGGCGGATGCTTTTCTCGACATTGCCAAAAAGATCGGCGGCATCGATGCCGAAAAGATCACAGACGAGGAATTTCTTTCCCTTGCTAAGAAGCCCGAAAGAGTGGTTCTGATCGGAAATGACGGCGCAAACGACGTGCTTGCGGCACTTTTGGTGGATGGAAGGATCTCGCCGCTCGGCTTCCGCTACGGAACGGACGGCTACACCATAAGAAGCGAAAAAATTGACGAAACGGAATATCTGATCCTCGC
>JAZQWS010000380.1:0-1902 GCA_045632465.1 Eubacteriales bacterium | reverse complement strand
ATGCCGATCGCGCGGCTAACGCTGGGCTTGGAAAAGCCCATGGATTCGCCAACGTCAATGGCGCGGGGCGGCGCACCCTTTTTTGTCAGCACGTAGATAGTTTCGATATACATTTCGCCGGATTCTAAAAGGTGCATAGAGCTTCTCCCTTCTTGCTTTTTATTCTATCATAACATATTATGAGAAAAAAATCAAGCCGTCTTGCAATTTCGTTTTTTGTGTGCTATAATGTGCATATAAAATCTTTGAATACTTTAGGAGATTTCCGCTATGAAAATCGAGCTTTTGCCAAAGAATCTGAATTACTACAAGGCCAATCTGCATTCGCATTCCCGTTTGTCGGACGGCGGCAGCTGGCCCGATGAAATGAAGGCGACCTACAAGGCGCACGGATACGATATTCTTGCGATCACGGATCATTCGATTTTCATTCCGCATAACGATCTGACAGAGGAAGATTTCCTTATGCTGAATGGTGTGGAATACGAATGTGTGGATTGGGGAAAAACCGAGCGGCATTGCCATTTCTGCGCGATCGCAGGCGATAAGGCAACCGTTTGGCAACCGTTATACCATCGCTCGAAGCATGTTTGGGCGGGCGGCATTGAGGCGAGAAAGCTCGTGCAGTTTGATGAATCCAAGCCGGATTATGAGCGCGAATACAGCCACGAGTGCATCAACGATATGATGAAAAATTGCCGTGAGGCGGGATTTTTCGTTACCTATAACCATCCCTCCTGGTCGCTGGAGCATTATCCCGATTATATGGGCTATAACGAGATGCACGCGATCGAGATCGTCAATTACGGTAGTGTCAGAGGCGGCTATCCGGATGTAAACGAGCAGGTGTATGACGATATGCTGACGGGCGGAAAGCGCGTTTCCTGCATTGCGGCGGATGATAACCACAATATGCATCACAACGATTTCAACGGATACACGAGAATCGGCGCGGAGAAGCTGACTTACGAAAGCGTGATGGAAGCGCTTTTTGCGGGCAGAATGTACGCCTCCACGGGTGCTGAAATTTCGGCGATGTATATCGAGGATGGAAAGCTTCACGTCGAAGTGCCGAATGCCAAGGAGATCCGCATTTTCACGGGCTTCCGCAATGCGGCGCGTGTGCTCGGAACGAAGGAGAAGCCCGTAACGGAGATGGAATGGGCGCTTCCGGACGATCCGAGATGCAAGTATTTCCGCGTGACCGTTACCGATTTTGAAGGAAACCAAGCCTTCAGCCGCGCGTATTTCTTTGACGAGCTTGACATTGCGCGCGAAAAGGCTTAAAGCAATGAAAATTGAGCTTATACCAAAGGCTCTGCCGCAATACAAGGCGAATCTTCACTCGCATTCCACACTCTCAAACGGCAAGGTGACGCCGGCGGAAATGAAGGCGGGCTATAAGGCACGGGGCTATTCCGTGCTTGCAATCACCGACCATAATATTTTTCTTACGCATAACGGCCTGACAGATGAAAATTTTCTGATGCTGAACGGCATTGAGTACAATGTGAATGCGGATGACGGAACGGGAAGAACCTGCCATTTCTGCGCGATCGCAGGATCGAAGGAAACCGAGATCCAGCCGTTTTTCCACCGAACGAAATACGTTTGGAGTGGCGGTCTTGAATCGATCAAGCGCGTGAGGTTTGATGCAACGCTTTCCGATTACGAGCGCGTTTACAGCGCGGAGAAAATTACGGAAATGATGCGCGGATGCCGTGATAAGGGTTTTTTTGTCACCTATAACCATCCGTGCTGGTCGCTGGAGCATTATCCCGAATATATGTGCTACGATGGCTTCCACGCGATGGAAATTATGAATTACGGCAGCCTTCGCCTCGGATTCCCCGAATATAACGAGCAGGGGTATGATGATATGCTGACGGGCGGCAAGCGCGT
>JAZQWS010000379.1:0-6851 GCA_045632465.1 Eubacteriales bacterium | reverse complement strand
CTCCCTGATCCCCGAAAAATCCACAAGAACCGCCGCCGGCGTTCAGCTCCTTCAGCTGACGAAAAAAGCCAAGGTCGATTTCGCAACCGACTATATGGAATGCCTCGGCGAGGACGCGCAGAAATGCCGCAAGCTCGTTGTCCCAACGACGGGTGTCTCTCTTACCCAGCTAACCTTTAAATTTGATGAATAAATGTTGATTCGTTGATTCTTACAAAGCGCCGATGCTGAATTGCATCGGCGCTTCACTATATAGCCAACGGCCGCCATATACAATGGCGGCCGTTATGTTTCTATTTCCAAATTTTCGGAATTGAATATTTCATCATCCAAAAACTGTGTGAGGGATATTCCAAATCCCTTTGCAAGCATGATTACGGTGCTTAGCGTAACCGTTTTGTTTCGTCCATTCATGATACACTGCATACTTCCGTGTTGAATCCCGGAATTTTGCTCCAAACGATATTGGGAAATTCCTTTTTCTTTCAACAACTTAGAGATGCGTTTTGCCACAGCATCATTAACAGTCACACTACCGCCTCCAACTTGTTCAGATTCCGTAGAATTATCTACTTATATATTGTAACAAGAAATAGAAAAATTTATAAGAAGGTGTACCTACATATCTATTGAAATGAATCAAATAAAATGATATAATAAGAAGGTATACCTACATATCGTGGAGGAACTTATGAAAATAACATTTTGCGGTCATGCGCATTTTCGTGCAGATGAATTTCTTGAAAGGCGAGTTATTATGCTTCTTGAAGAAAAAATCGGGAATTGCAGTGCGGAAATTTTTTTAGGTGGTTGCGGAGAGTTTGATAGCTTTGCTCATAGAATTTGTTGGAAGTATAAGCAAACACATCCCAATGTGTCTATAGCACTTGTGATCCCATATCTTTATCGCGATTATGAAAAAGAAAAATATGATTCTCTGGTTTATCCCGGTCTTGAAAAAATTCCCAAAAGACTTGCGATTTTATATCGAAATCGTTGGATGGTCGATCATGCGGATATTTTGATTTGCTATATTGATCATTCTTGGGGAGGTGCGTATAAAACATATCTTTACGCCAAAAGAAAAAATATTCTTATCATAAATTTAAGCCCAAAGGTTCTTTTCGAGGATTAAAACTAAAAAACACGAGGCGCAGATTTTTCTGCGCCTCGCCCATTTTTATGCAATTTGAAATTTATGCTTCCTCGCTCACTCCCGCAAACTGGCTGAAGTAAAGCGTTTCGTAGAAGCCGCCTTTCGCGAGAAGTTCCTCGTGGCTTCCGCTTTCGATGATGTTTCCATCCTTCATAACAAGGATCACGTCCGCATTCCGTATGGTGGAAAGTCGGTGCGCAACGATAAAGGAGGTGCGTCCCTCCATCAGATGGTTGAAGGCGCGCTGAATCAGAATCTCCGTGCGCGTATCAATCGAGGAGGTTGCCTCGTCGAGGATCAGCATCGGGGGAGAGATCAGCATCACGCGTGCGATGGAGATCAGCTGCTTCTGTCCCGCAGAAAGCTCCGTTCCGCCTTCGCCAACAAGGGTATCGTAGCCATTGGGCAAGCGCTTGATAAAGCTATGCGCGTGCGTTTTCTTTGCCGCCTCGATAATTTCTTCGCGGGAAGCCTCGGGATAGCCGAGCGCAATATTTTCGGCAACTGTGCCGCTTTGGATCCAGCTGTCTTGAAGCACCATGCCAAAGCTATCGCGCAGGCTTTGCTTTGTGTAAGAACGCAGATCTTTGCCGTCAATGCGGATTTCGCCGCCCTTAACGTCATAGAAGCGCATCAAAAGGTTGATCAGCGTGGTTTTTCCGCATCCCGTCGGGCCAACGATGGCGATATGCTGTCCCGCGTGCAGATCCAGCGAAATATTGCGTATCAGCGGCTTTTCCTCCGTGTAGGAGAAGGAAACGTCATGGAAGGAAACGTTACCCTTGGCATTTTCCAAAACGGCCGCATCGGCAGGATCGGGATCCTCGGGTGTTTCGTCGCGCAGAGCAAAAATTCTTTCCGCGCAGGCGAGAGCATTTTGAAACTCGGTGATAACGCCGGAGATCTCGTTGAAGGGCTTCGTGTATTGGTTAACGTACACGAGCATTGCGGAGAGCATACCAATCGTAAAGGGCGCGGCCGTGCCTGCCGTTGCAATGCAGTTATAGCCGCCAACCAGCGCAACTGCTGCATAGATCACGTTGTTGATAAAGCGCGTGGTCGGGTTGGTCAGAGAAGAGAAGAAGATCGCCTTGAGCGATGCGCCGTAAAGCTTTTCGTTGATCTTTTCGAAGCGTTCAATGGCTCTTTCTTCGTATCCGAAAGCGGCAACGAGCTTTCGATTGCCAACCATCTCGTCGATCAGCGCCGTCTGCTCTCCCTTTGCAATGGATTGCGCGCGGAACATCGCGTGCGTGCGCGTTGCAATAAAGCGCGCAATGAAAAGTGAAAGCGGCGTCAGTATAAACACAACCAGAGCAATCTTGAAGTCAAGAACGATCATGAAGCCAAGTGTGCCAACGATTGTGAGAAGTCCCGTGAAAAGCTGTGTGAATCCGAGCAAAAGTCCGTCTGCAAATTGATCCACGTCCGAAATCATGCGGCTAACGAGATCGCCGTGCGGATTCTTGTCGATATAAGAAACGGGAAGCTTTTGCAGCTTTTCAAACGTCTCGTTTCGCATATCCTTGATAACGCCGTAGGTAATGCGGTTGTTGATCTTCGTCATCGTAAAGGTGATAATGCCACCCGCGCCGATAAAGATCGCGATCTCTAGCAGTATTTTTGCAATAGCACGAAGATCCACGTTGCCCTTGCCAAGGATCAGGTCGATGGCGTTTCCGATTCGGATGGGAACGTAGATCGAAATTGCAACCGAGGCCATCGCCAGCAGGGCAGAAAGGAGAATTGGTATATGATAGCGCTTGAGATACTTGAGGATCGCCAAAACGGTCTTTCCGCGATTTTTCATATTCTTCATGCCTCGGCCTCCTTTTCTCCGAATTGAGATTCGTAAATCTCTCGGAAAACCTCGCAGCTTGCCAGCAGCTCCTCCGCCGTTCCAAGGCCAACAATGCGTCCATCATCCAGAACGAGGATGCGATCCGCATCCAAAAGCGTGCCCGCTCTTTGCGAAACAATCACGCGTGCGGTGTCCTTTGGAAGCTTTGAAAGATCGCGCCTGAGCGCCGCCTCCGTCGCAAAATCGAGGGCAGAGGAGGAATCGTCAAAAACGAGAATCGGAGGCTTTGCCACCAAGGCTCTCGCAATGGTAAGGCGCTGGCGCTGGCCGCCGGAAAGGTTCTTTGCGCCCTGCGAGATTTCAAAATCCAGGCCGCCCTTTTCCTTGATAATCTCGCTCGCCTGCGCAATATCCAAAGCGGCAAGGATCTCCTCATCGCTTGCATCCGGCGCGCCAAGTCGCATGTTTTCTCCGATACTGCCACGGAATAAGATTGCTTTTTGAGGAATCATCCCAACAAATTTGCAAAGTGCGCTTGCATCGTAATCGTTAACGTTTCGTCCTAGGATTTCAACCGAGCCCTTGTCAATATCGTAAAATCCGCCGATCAACTGAACGAGAGTGCTCTTTCCCGCACCTGTTCCGCCGATGATGCCAAGCGTTTCGCCGCGCTTCAGTGAGAAGGAAATGTCCGAAAGCGATGGCTCGTTTGCACCGGGGTAGGTAAAGGAAACACCCTTGAAAATGATTGCATCCTCGCCTTCACCCACGGTAGTCTCTGTGCCCTTGCTCTGCGAATTTTTGGTTTCAAGAATCGCCTCAATGCGCTTTGCCGAGGCAAGTGCCTTCGTGATATTGATGATCATGTTGGCGAGCTTGATCAGCTCGATCAGGATCTGCGACATGTAGTTGTAAAGCGCAATCACCGCGCCCTGCGTCAGTATGCCTGCCTCCACGCGGATCGCACCCGTGTAAATCAGGAGAATGATTGCAAGATTGATGATCACGTAGGTAACGGGATTGAGAAGCGCGGAGATTTTGCCAACGTGCACCTGCTCCTCGGTCAGCGCATCGTTTTGTGCGTGAAAGCGCTGAATCTGCTCATCCTCCTCCGTGAAAGCGCGCAAAACGCGCGTTCCGTTGAGGTTCTCTCTCGTCGAGCGAAGCAAGCGGTCAAGCTTTGCCTGCACCTTTTTGTAGAGCGGCATCGAAATCAGCATAACGCCGAAAACCACCACCGAAAGAACGGGAATTACCGCTACAAAGAGAAGCGCGGAGCGAACGTCCACAAAAAAAGCCATTATCATCGCGCCAAAAACAACAAAAGGCGAGCGAAGCAGAAGTCGCAGGCAAAGGTTAACGCCGGATTGCACCTGCGCCGTGTCGCCTGTCATTCGCGTGATCAATGTGGATGTTCCGAGTGTGTCGGTCTGCGCATAGGAAAGGGTCTGAATGTGTGAAAAAAGTGCCGCGCGAATGCGTGCCACAAATCCAACCGCCGCCTTCGCGGAGAAAAACTGCGCAATTGCCGAGAAAAAGAGGCCAACGATACCGAAAAGCACCAGTAAAAGCGCCATCCGAAGCACGAGCGGCCGATCTCCTCCCGCAATGCCTCGGTCGATCAGTGCGGCGACAACCAAAGGAACAAGCAGCTCCAGCGTTGCCTCCAAAAGCTTAAAAAGCGGGCCGAGAATGCATTCCTTCTCATAACCGCGCATATACTTGAGTAGCTTTTTCAAAGAAGATCTCCTTAATAATGCTAGAATTGCGCGCCGAAGCCGCTTTCATCGGGCTTCGGCGCGTTATGTTTTTTATCAGATCGAAGCGATCTCAATGCCATAAAAGAAGGATTTCTTCTCTCCGGGATTGAGGCGGCACATATGGCCGCGCGTTTCGAAGTTTTCGGGCGTGATGCCGTCTGCGGGAATACCGCTCCAAGGCTCGATGCAAACGAAGTCTGCGCCCTTGCCCATCATGCGCCAAATGCAAACGTAGGGAAGCGTCTCGCTGTGCGAGAGGATAACGCGCTTGCCGCTCGCCTCGCAAATCAGCGCAACCTCGCTCGGTGCGCCCTCCAAAATCAGCGTATCCGTTTCCGGCGAAGCAAAAAGCGCGTCCGTGAGATGAAGCTTTCCGTTGTCGAGCGGGAATATCTCTGCCTTGGGATTTGCAAAGCAAACGTTCTGCAAATAATGAATATCCAAAGCTTCCTTTCCCTTGAATTCAATATAATGTCCCTCCAGCGTATCCTCGGGAGAAACCGCAAGAGAAAGGCCGGGATGGCCGCCGAACATGAAGGGAAGCAGCTTTTCGTCCGTATTTTCAACGGTTGCTTCCATCAGAAGCTTCTTTCCAACCAGAGAATACTTGATCGTCAGATTGAAAGCAAAGGGATACTGCGCAAGTGTAAAATCGCTTTCCTTTGCGGCAAAAACGATCGTGTCCTCCGCATGTTCAATAACGGTCAGCGGAAGCTTCGGCAAAAATCCGTGTCCCGGAACCGAATAAGTCTTTCCGCCGTAGGTATAAGATCCGTCCTTGATCTCGCCGCAGATAGGGAAAAGCAGGGGCGCCTTGTCCTCCCAGATCGCGGGATCTGCGCGCCACATATATTCCTTCCCGTTCTTGTCGAGAATGGACATCGTCTCGCCGCCAACGTCAGAGATCGTCGCGGCGAGATATTCGTTACGAATGGTGTAATTCATTGCTTGTCCTCAATGCTTTTTGGTTTCGATTTCGTTCACAACCTTGGCAATGAATTCCTCGGTGGAGAACTTACCGCCCTCGCCTTCAACGCGCGCACGAACGGTAACCGTTCCGCTCTGCATTTCCTCATCACCGATAACGATCATGTAGGGAACCTTGGAGAGTTGCGCCTCGCGGATGCGGTAGCCAAGCTTCTCGTTTCTGTCGTCAAGCTCGGCGCGGATGCCTGCCGCCTTCATCTTGTTAACGACCTCAGCCGCATAGTCTGCGAAATCGCCAACAACGGGGATAACGGTAACCTGCGTGGGAGAGAGCCAAACGGGAAGTGCACCGGCATACTTCTCAAGAAGAAGCGCAAGCGTTCTCTCGTAGCAGCCCATCGAGGTTCTGTGAATGATATAGGGCGTCTTCTGCGTATTGTCGCGGTCGGTGTATTCCATGCCGAACTTTTTCGCAAGAAGCATATCTACCTGAATGGTAACGATCGTGTCCTCCTTGCCGAAAACGTTCTTGCACTGGATGTCGAGCTTAGGACCGTAGAAAGCGGCCTCGTCGATGCCGATCACGTAGTTATCTCTGCCAAGGTAGGTGTCAAGAAGCTCGCCCATGATGCTCTGCGCCTCTTCCCATTGCTCGGGCGTACCCTCGTACTTATCGGTTCTCTTGGGATCCCACTGCGAGAAGCGGAAAGAGCAGTCCTCCCAAAGGCCGAGCGTGTCAAGGCAGTATTTCGCAAGGTCAAGGCATCCCTTGAATTCCTCGGAAAGCTGATCGGGGCGAAGAACAAGGTGTCCCTCGGAGATCGTGAACTGGCGAACGCGGATCAAGCCGTGCATCTCGCCGCTATCCTCGTTTCTGAAGAGGGTAGAGGTCTCGCCAAGACGCATAGGAAGCTCTCTGTAAGAGCGCTTTTTATTGAGATAAACCTGATACTGGAAGGGGCAGGTCATCGGGCGAAGCGCAAAGCATTCCTTCGTCTCATCATGAGGATCGCCGAGAATGAACATGCCATCAAGATAATGATCCCAGTGTCCGGAAATTTTGTAAAGGTCTCTCTTTGCCATCAGAGGCGTTTTGGTGAGAAGATAGCCTCTCTTCTGCTCCTCGTCCTCGATCCAGCGCTGAAGAAGCTGAATGGTTCTTGCGCCCTTGGGCATAAGAATGGGCAAGCCCTGGCCGATGGAATCC
>JAZQWS010000378.1:0-1027 GCA_045632465.1 Eubacteriales bacterium | reverse complement strand
AGTCCCTCAGCCTCGTAGAGCAAGGTATCCTCCAAAATGCGCTTGGAGAGGGCAAGAGAGGAGGGGTCGCGGTACTGCGGGATCCAGAAGTAATATTCAAAGGAGAAGGATGCGCCGGGGAATTTCTTCTGCCATGCGCGGTTGTAGGCGAGATATGCGGAGAGGGATCTCGGAAACTTGTTTTGATTGCGCTGATAGCGAACCACTTCGGTGTTTTCAATCGGCTCGGGCAGAGTGGCTGTATAAGTGCGGGAGATCGGCGCGATCATGAAGGTGAAGCGGTCGGGATTCAGAAGGCGCTCGGTTTCGGGCGGGAAAATCGTGTCCACGTAGCCGATCAAAACGATGCGGTTCTTCATTCCGAGGCGCGTCATTTCCGCATCCACCTCGTTGAGCATCGTCAGATACCAGTCGGTGGTGGTCTTTTTCCGGCAGCCTTCGCATTCGCAATGGTTGTTCGATCCGTCCGAGAGCCAAACGTGCAGATAGTCCACATTCGAGCCGCGGCGCGCGTAATCAACGATGTAGTCAACGGCCTTCTTTCTCGCCACGGGATTGGACATACAGAAGTTGGTGTAGATCGGGTAGCCGTGCTTGCCGCCCTTTGCAAAGGCGGGCTTAAAGAAGCCGCGCTTTCCCTCGATCAGAGGCATGCAATCGATGGCCTCCTTCGGGTAGATCGCCTCGTCGCGCGCATCAAAATCCGTGGAGGAAATGCCGAAGGGCTCAATGGTAAATCCGTGGCCTGCATCGTGGAATTGTAAACCTCTCTTTGCAATTTCAACCTCGCACATGCGTCTGAACTGCAAAACGCCCGTTTCTGTCAAGGGCTCGGGCTTGCGGAGCGGATTGTTGTTATGTCCGTAATACTGGTTGTAATAATCTCTCGGAACAAAGAACTGGATCATGTAGCAGTTCTGTCCCACCTTCGGGCCGAAGTCGATGGTTTCAAGCATAGCGCGCTGGCTGGTGGCGGATTCGTTCACCTGGCCGCGATAGCGCATGGAGGGCTTGAAGCGATACTTCA
>JAZQWS010000377.1:0-1861 GCA_045632465.1 Eubacteriales bacterium | reverse complement strand
ATGGTCATAAAGTAACGAATGATACGCTTGTCCGTGATGGTAATCGGGCCGCCTGCCTCGATCTGGCGGCGGAAGAGGGGAATCACCGATCCGTTTGAGCCGAGAACGTTTCCGAAGCGAACGGCTGCAAACACGGTTTCGCTGTCCGTGCGGCACTGAACGACCATTTCGCACACGCGCTTGGATGCTCCCATAACGTTGGTGGGATTCACGGCCTTATCCGTGGAAACGAGAATGAATTTCTTTGCGCCGTATTTCTCGGCCATATCTGCGGTGTTATAGGTTCCGAGACAGTTGTTTTTGATGGCTTCCTGGTTGCTGTGCTCCATCAAGGGCACGTGCTTATGCGCGGCGGCATGGAACACGATATCGGGACGATAATGCGCAAAGACCGCCTCAAGGCGCGCGCGCTCGCGCACAGAGCCGATCTCAACCGAAAGATTGAGACTCTGACCGTGGCGGCGGATCAATTCCTGCTGAATGTCATATGCGTTGTTTTCATATATATCAAATATGATAAGGCGCGCGGGCGAAAGCTTTGCGATCTGGCGGCAAAGCTCACTTCCGATCGAGCCGCCTCCACCGGTAACGAGGATGGTTTTGCCGGCGTAAAAGCTTCTCGCCATTTCATCGTTGACTTTAATGGAATCACGGAAGAGAAGATCCTCGATGCGCATCTGACGAAGCACGCGGCGCTCGCCGGGATTGCTCTGTGCGCTATCCTTCATCGGAAAATCATAGAGCTTGACCTTACAACCCGTGCGGCTGTAAAACTCATGCACCAGGCTCGCCTCCTCGCCCGAAAGCGTGGGAACGGCGATGAAGATCTCGGCAACGGGAAGCGTTTTCAGGATCTCGATGGTTTGCTCCCCCTCGGGATACACCTTAACGCCCGCAACGCGGCTACCTACCTTGGCGGCATTGCGATCGATAAAGCAGACCGGATAATAATGCGAATGAGGATTGCAGGTCAATTCCTCGGCCAAAAGAGCACCAACCGTGCCCGCGCCGACGATGGCAACACCGATCTTATTGCGCAAAGGGCCACCGCGATGGAAATAGCGATATCCCTGCTGATACACGAGACGGGAGAGGATCGTCAGCATATCCACGGTGGCAACAAGGCCAACGCTTGCCTGCACGCCGAGGCTCATTTCCGCAAAGGGCGCGGTGACGGAGATGGCAAGAATGCCGCCCGCAAAATCCGCCAAGATCAGCATGAGGAAGGCGTGCGAGTTTGCATATCTCCAAACGTTGAAGTACACCATAAAGATAAGGCGCGAGGAGAACATGCAAACAAAGAAGAGCAACCCGTTCAGAATATATCCGCCCGTGCTCAGGGGAACCCCGGGAACGGCGAGCGAATGAAAGAGTGCGGAGAGAAGATATGCCGCGACAAAGATCAGCGTATCAACAAAAAAAAGAAAGACTTTTCTTCGTTTTTTCAAAACGTTGAGCGTATCCATACAAAAAACTCCATTACAAACGGCAAGCGCCGCATCATTTCAGGGTAGCAAAAATATAGTAACACTCTCTAATTATAGCGCACAAATATATTTTTGTCAAGGATTATCCGAAAAATCGAAGAGGATGCAAAAAGAGGGCAACGCAAGTGCAAAAAAACTTGCGCTACCCTCAAAACGCGTTAAGGGACCGTGGATCCCCCTTTTTATATTGATTATGAAAGTGCGTTCTCTTCTCCGTCAATTTTCCGAAGGAGCGCCGAAAGCGCTTCTGCGTTCAGCTTCTTTTTATCTCCCTTCACCGTGAGGACAAGATTTTTCGACGAGAACACCGTGCGAGCTACTTCGCGCATGCGTTCTCCGGTAATTTTGCGATACGCCTCTCTGCGATCCTCAAG
>JAZQWS010000376.1:0-4271 GCA_045632465.1 Eubacteriales bacterium | reverse complement strand
GAAGCGAGGATGGAGAGCAGCTGTATTTATCGCACGATTACGCCGCGGCAGAGCCCGACATGACGAAAAAGGAATGGCGCATCCCGCCACTTCCGAAAAACGGAATGCAATGCATCGCGCATATCAGCGTTCCCGACGGCGGGCGGCTTCACATTCTCGACTACGGCGCGAGAAGGGATGCAGGCTATGAGAGAGGGAGCGATGCGCTCCGTTTTCACGCGCATCTCGGCTTCTTCGGCGTTGCGCCGCAAAACACGATTCCCGCCTTTCTTTACGCCGCAAAATGCGGCTTTGAAGGATGCATTGCCAATGCAAGAAAAACGGCAGACGGCATTTTCGTTTGCATGCATGATGAAACAATCAACCACACGGCAAGAGATCTTGAGGGCAATGAGCCGAAGGCGCTGATGAAGATAGCCGAGATGACCTACGAGGATTTGCTCGAATGGGATTTTGGAAGATGGAAGCATTCCTGCTACGAGGGCACGAGGATTGCGCTACTCGAGGATTTTTTCGCCATCTGCAAGGCGAGCGGCATGCAACCTTATATCAGCACGGACAATTATCTGACGAAGGATGATTGGATGAAAATCCGCGCAATGCTAACGCATCACGGATTGCTTGAAAATTTCCGCGTAAAATGCAATTACGCCGACATTGAGGGCTTGAAAACCGCTTTTTCCGTGCTTGGAAGCGATATTGACGGTTATACGCTCTGGCATTTCTATTACGAGGGCGATATGATCGAAAAGCTCCATAGTATCGGATTCGATGAAAGCAGAACACACGGTATCATTGAGCTTTTGGAGATGCCCGAAAAGCCCTGCTTTACCAAAGAAATCATCGCAAAGATACGAAAATCCGGTTTTATTCCCTCGGCCGTTTGCTGCTGGGGCAGAAAAAGCGGCGAATACTACAGACGGCTGATCGACCTTGGCGTTTTGGAATTCACGGAGGATTATCACCTGTCCTTCGGACTTCGCTTCTGATTTTCATTTAAGAGAAAAATATCCTATTTTGCAGAGAATTTCTACTTTTCTTTTCTCTATTTATATGCTATTCTTTATTAAAATACATCCCCAACCAATGGAGGAATCATAGGATGAGCAAACGCGTTTTATTGATTGCGGGTGGCGGAACGCTCGGCACACATACGGCAAACGAGCTTTTGGCACTTGGCCACGAGGTGGATATCATTTGCCCCGAGGAGAAGGTTTCTGACCATCCGAAGCTGCATTTTATTCGTTCTCTTGCGACGAAGGAGCTGCTAGAGGAGCTTTTTTCAAGGACACATTATAACGGCATCGTTAATTTCATTCACTATGAAAGCATTGAGCATTACGATGCGATCCATCCGCTTCTGATAAAGAATACGGATCATTTGATCTTCCATTCCTCCTACCGCGTTTACGACAATCTGCAAATTCCGATCACGGAGAGCGCGCCGCGTCTTTACGACGTGACCGAGGACGAGGATTTTCTTAAAAATGAACGCTACGCCATTCCCAAGGCGAAGGGCGAGGATTATCTGGCAAAGAAGCATCCGGGTGAGCCCTGGACTATCGTGCGCCCTGTGATTTCGCTTTCGGAGCGTCGCATGGATCTCTACACACATTCGGGACGCGTTCTCGTGGATGCGGCAAGAAACGGAACAAGCTTGCCGATCCCCCGATCATCCAAGGATCTGCACGCAGGCTTGGATTGGGCCGGAAACTCCGGCAAGCTGATTGCCAATCTGCTTTTCAAGCCCGAGACCTTCGGCGAGACTTACACGGTTTCCTCTGCGCAAAATCTTACTTGGGGCGAGGTTGCCGAAATCTATCGGGAGCTGATCGGACTCACGGTGGATTGGTGCTCGGAGGAGGAATTTTTGGAGCGCTGCCCCGAATGCCGAGGCGCAAAACAATGGGTCTACAAATACGATCGCGTTTTTGACAGAAACATAGACAATTCCAAAATTTTATCCGCCACGGGATTAAAAAAATCCGACTTTTTATCCCTGAAGGACGGAATTCGGATCGAGCTTGAAAAGATGAATTAACGAACGAAGGTCTTTGCGCTTTTTTGGCGCAAAGACCTTCGTTCGTTTAAGGCTTATATTTTTTCATAAAGTCCACAAAGCGCTCTGTGGCAGGCGTTTTCTTGCGATAAGCAAAGCCGATGGCACGGGAAAACTTTGGCGTGAGAACGGCGGTGCGCACGCCCTTGACGTGCTTGCGCGTGGCGAGCGAGGAAAGCACGGCAACGCCCACGCCCTCCTTCACAAGAGAGAGAACGGAGGTATCGTCCACCGAATCGAAGCGGAGAATCTCCGCAAAGCGGGATTCATCAAAATACGTGCGCAAGGCACTTTCGTTCGTGGATATATAAGGATAGGGATACAGCTCCTCACGTGAAATCGAGCGGCGCCCGGCAAACATTCCTTCCGCGAGAACAGCTACGTATCGATCCTCCATAATCACGACGTGCTCATTTGCTTCAATGGCCTTGAGATCACCGAAAACGATATCGGCCGAATCGTTTTCCAGACAACCGCGCACAACGTCACTCACCGTGATGGAAACGCGGACATCGGGATTTTCTTTTTTGAATTGCTTCACGATGGAGGGCAAAAGATAGGTGGATATGCTCGAATACGTGGCGATGCGAAGCTCGCTATCCTTCGCGCCGCCGATGGCGTTCGCCGCGGCACAAAGCTCTTCCTCCGCGCGAAGAACGGCCTCCATTTTCTCCCAAAGGAGCCTTCCCTCCTCCGTCAGCGAAACCCCTGCGCGCGTGCGCAAGAGAAGCTTTACGCCAAGCTCCTCCTCCAAGGCATCTGCCATATGCGAGAGCGCAGACGGCGTGTACGAAAAATCCTCCGCCGCGCGGGAGAGGCTTTGATATTTCGCGGCGGCAAGAATAGCTTTTATTTTGATCGTCTCCATAAAAAACCTCGTTGTGAATTTTTTTCACAACATTATTATAAACATTCGTTTTACAAATGTCAAGAGGTATGGTATATTTTTCTTGTAAACAGCAAAAGGAGCGACCGAACATGCAAACCACCTTGGAAAAGCAGGAGAAAAAGCATAAAATTTCTTTCTATTACGCCGCTTTGATCTTCGTTATCCTCATTTGGAGTATAACGCCCGTCATCAATCCATACTTTTATAAGCATATTTCTCCCACGATTTGCACCGCAATTTCCGGGCTGGCCGCGGTAATTTCTCTGATTCCGATCATCGGAAAGAGTCTTTCACGCATTGATAAGCATTTTTTAAAGGTGGCGATTCCGACGGGAATCATCAATTCCGCAGCCTCGATCGTTCAAAAAATCGGACTTTTATACACAACGCCCTCGCGGTATGCGTTTCTTGAAAATCTCTCTTGCGTTGTCGTTCCTGTTTTGATGTTTGTTTTTATCCGTAAAAAACCGAGCGGACTCAAAATTTCCGCCGCAGTACTTTGCCTTTGCGGATGCTTTCTTCTTTCGGGCGGCAACATCACGGAGGGCGGCGGCTTTGGCATCGGAGAGCTTCTTTGCGCGGCGGCCGGCATCCTTTACGGAATCAATATTGCCGCAACGGGAGCCTTTGCAAAAGGACTTTATGCACCGCTTTACGTAATGATCCATATGATCGTGCACACCTTAACGAGCACAGCCACCGCTATCGCGCTTGGATGCATTCAATTCAACGGCGCGCCGATCAGCCCCATATATTTCGAATGGAATTTCCCACTGATCCTGCTAATTGCGCTGATCGCAGTTCTTTCCAACACCGTCTGCTGGATCATCCGCACCAACGTAATGAAGCATTTGGATGCCACCGTTGTTGCCGTTATGATGCCCTTCTCCGCTGTTATCACCGGTCTGCTTTCCGTGATTTTGGGATTGGATATACTGACGCCAAACTTGATCGGCGGCGGTCTTATTGTTCTTTTGGCATCCATTCTTTCCGGAGTTGGCGATCTCAAAAAATGGGATTACACAAAAAAAAGAAGCGCGCCTTTTCAGGATCAAAAAGATTGATTTTGTAAATATTTATTTACTTTTTGAATAAAAAACGCCGCTCGGTTTTTAATCCGAGCGGCGTTTTTCTTTGTATATATTATTCGTAAAGAGGATACTTTGCGCAAAGCGCGGCAACGCCTGCGATCACAGCCTCGCGATTTGCCTCGAAGTCCTTCAAGGTCATAGCGATCAGGCGAGCGACCTCGGAAAGATCCTCGGGCTTGAAGCCACGGGTGGTTACCGCCGCAGTTCCGAGACGGATACCGCTGGTTACGAA
>JAZQWS010000375.1:0-5361 GCA_045632465.1 Eubacteriales bacterium | reverse complement strand
AGCAAGTATTTTTCGCGCCGCCGCGTGCTTGAAACGGTTTTGCCGCTTTCGCTGATCTACCCCGAGGAAAAGAAGTATCTTGACGCGGTGATGGAGATCATCTACGTGATGTGCGACGAATACACCTGGTGCTTACCCGCGCATCAAAGACAGATCGACCATAACGACAATTCCCGCCCCGACCTTTTCTGCACCGAGACGGGATGCTATCTTGCGATGACAGATCTCCTTCTCGGCGACCGCCTGGAGCCGCTGATCCGCAGCCGTATCCGCTATGAGGTAAAGCGCCGCGTGGTTGACAGCTATATCAACGTTGGCAACTGGTGGTGGGAAAACGCAACGAGCAACTGGGCGGCAGTTTGTACCGCGAGCGTTGCCGCCTGCTTTACGATCCTCTATCCCGAGCTTCTGACCGAGGAGCTCATCGCACGTATGTGCCACGGCATTGACAACTATCTCGCAGGCTACAAAGATGACGGCGTTTGCCTCGAGGGATGCGGCTATTGGGAATACGGCGTTACCTTCTACATTCAGTTTGCAGAGATGATGCGCGAATTCACGGGTGGAAAGATCGACTACTTCAAGCATCCGAAAACCAAGGCGCTCGCCATCTTCCCTCAGAATATGTTCCTCTCCGGCTATTCGTCCGTAAGCTTCTCGGATGGCGGAAGAACGCTCCGCTACTTCATCCCTACCGTGCATAGACTCAAGGATGAATTTCCCGACGACGTGAAGGTATTCCCGATCGAATACGGATCCTATAATATGGGATGCGGCAGACTTTCGCCCCGCCTTTACGGCGCGATCTGGTTCAACGAGGAATATTATTTCAATCCCGACAAGCAGGAGGGCGAGAGCGAATATTACGCGCCCGACTCGCAATGGTTCGTGAAAAAATGCAAGAATTACAGCTTCGCCGCCAAGGCGGGCAACAACTACGAGCTGCATAACCACAACGACGTTGGCTCCTTCATCGTTGCCAAAAACGGCCGCCAGCTTCTGATGGATCTCGGCTCCGGCGCTTATACCGCGAAGTATTTCTCTGCCGTAAGATACGAGATTCTCGAGCCCTCCTCGAGAAGCCACAGCGTTCCCGTAATTGACGGAAAATATCAGATCTGCGGCGCGGAATACAAATCCACGAACGTTTTCTGCAAGGATGGCGTTTTTGAAATGGACATCGCAGGCGCATACGGAAACGAGGCACTCCAATCTCTGAAGCGCCGCTTCGAGACCTACGAGGATCACGTGGTGCTGATCGACGAATATGAGGGTGACGTTTCGGTTACCGAAAGATTCTGCACGCTGATCGAGCCCGAAATGGGAGACGGCTTCGTTAAGATCGCCGAGCTCACGCTTGCATTCGATCCCGCGATCTGCGAGCCCCTCTTGCATTCCGAGCCCACCAGCGGCTCTGCCGGTGCTCCGTGCTATATGATCGACTTTAAATTAAAGGACGGCGTGAAGCGCTTCGTGGCAACGATACGATAAATCCGCATCCCTATATAAAAAGCACTTGCTTGCCTATAATGGCTTGCAAGTGTTTTTTTGAATCATTACGGAGAAATTACCGTTACTTATTCGGTTCGTTTTCATTCAGATTCCTTTTCGTATAAAGAATGGAAGACTTTTCGTCTTAAAAGTACGTGCCGCAAATGATCAGGGCAAGCAAAGCGAAGCCAAACAGAACGGACATGGCAATTCCCGCAAGCGGATGTCTTTTTGTTTTCGGGAATTCGCTTTCGCGCCAAGGCCGCCAAAACAGGATAAGGCTCAAGATCTTTAGTATCAACCAGCCGAGCGCTATATGCACCGCGACATCCTGGTGATACGAAAAATCCTTCAAGGTAAAAAACACACAGAAGATCAAAATAGCACGCAATGCGTGTACCGTTCCCTCGAAGCCGCTCGGCTTATTCCGTCGAAAAAGCGCGTTGATCGTTGTTCCGATTTCGATAAACGCAAAATAGAACGGACAAAAATAGAGGAAGGTGATGCCGAGCACCGAAAGATATGGGCCAAGCTGAAACGCTCCTTGGAAAAAAATGTATATGAGTCCCGCCGCAACGGCATAAGCGAACAAGTAAGAAATTGATAAAATCCTAAAAAACGCGTTTATTTTTTCTCGCATACAGTAGCCTCCATTTGATATTTTTTGAAATTTCCGCTTATTTTTCTACATCCTTTCCTTTAAAATATGGCCTTCTCCCACCTTCATAATAGCATATATTTTTTTATTATGCAAGAGTTTTCCAAAAAAAACAAAAAAAGGAGCGCACGCGCTCCTTTTTTTGTTTGCCTAAATGCGGCTTAAAATTACATAGAGAAGTTCTTGAAGTAATTCTGAATCAGGATGATGGGAGTACCCTTATCGCCGCTACCGCTGGTCAGGTCGGCAAGGCTTCCGAGAAGGTCGGTGATCTGTCTCGGAGTGGTTCCCTGGCTCTTCATGTTGTTTACAAGATCCTGCTCTTTATTCTTAATGATATCCTTCATTGCGGCAATCGCCTCGTCACCCGAAAGGCCTGCAAGCTCGTTATCCGCAACGTACTTCAGCTTGATCTCGTTGGGCTTTCCTTCAAGTCCCTTGGTATATGCAGGAGAGCAAACCGGGTCTGCAAGCTCCCAGATGCCGCCAACGGGATCCTTGAACGCGCCGTCACCATAAACCATGCACTCAATGCGCTTACCGGTCATGCGGAAGAGCTCATTCGAAAGATCGTCCACGAACTGCTGGCAATCTCTGGGGAAAAGCTTAACGCTATCCTCGGTTGCAAGGTTCGAGCCGAGAACGCCGTACTGCTCATTGTAGCCGCTACCGTCTACAGAGTGATTAAGGATTTCATCCAGGCTGACAACCTTCTCGGCGCCTGCCTTCAGCAGGGCCTTCTTGGTTCTCTTTCTGGAGTGAATGTCCGCATTGATAACGTACTTGGTGTGCTTCAGAATCTCGCAAGGATTGTTCGCAAGAATTACCTGGCAATTGTTGCCGGTCTTCTGATAATACTCGATATAGTCCACGCCCGTGAAGGTATGGCGCACGTCACCGAAGGTTGCCTTGAATTCCTCAGCCGTGAAAACGTCTGCATAGGGATTCACGCCCTGATCGATCAACTGCTCAGGGGTAACAAAGCTGTTTCCGACCTCGTCAGAAGGATAGGAAAGCTGAATGATCAGCTTCTTAACGCCCTTTGCAACGCCCTTAAGAATCATAGAAAAACGGTTTCTCGAAAAGATGGGAAGAACGAGGCCCACCGTTTCGTCACCGAACTTTTCATGCACGTCCTTAGCGATCTGCTCCGTGGTCGCATAGTTGCCCTGCGCACGAGCAAGAACTGCCTCCGTTACAGCAACAACGTCCTTATCCTGTAAAGGGAATCCATGCTCCTTCGAAGCGTTTACTACGCAATCTGCAGTGATTCTAACAAGGTCATCTCCTCTTTTGATGATGGGAGCACGAACGCCACGCGATATAGTACCCTGATAATCCATTGTTTTACTTCCTTTACTGAATTTTTTCAACACTATATTATAACACATTCTATGCCATTTAGCAATAGGTTACAAAAAAATTCATATATTTTTATATAAAAAATCTTATAAAAGTGCGATTTTCTTTCTCTCTGCATAGTCCAAAAGAACCTGCTCGGCAACCCAATCGTTTACCTCGGGCTTATAATGCACGCAATCGCCGATGAAAATGCCGTTTCCGCGCACGTTCGGGATAAACTGCGGTGCGCGCGTGGCATCAAAAATCGAAGCGTCGGGATAATGTGCCGCCAAGGATTCAAACACCTCGTCGATATAATACATGCTCTTCAGCTTCTCGCCGGTGGGATCCATATCCAATGCGCGGTCGGGGCAAACGATCTTGTGCAGGATCAGAGGATACGAGCCGATGTGCTTTTCAAAGGCATCAAAGATTCGGATATAGATCTTTTCCAGCACCTCAGAAAGCGCCGGCACGGGAACGGTTGTGTCATTTTCACCGCCGCGCCAATGAAGCCCCAGCACCTCATAATCCAAGGAGCGATCTTCAAAGCTTTTTTTCACGAGCGAAAGGATGTGCTCCGTGAAGGGAAAAAGCGAGATATCCACCGTGCCGAGCTTTCCGGGGGTGATCGTCTGCGGACGGTCGGGATTCCACATATAATTCCCCGTCACGCCCTGCGCGCCAATCGCGATGTGAATGATATAAAGATCCGGCAAGGCAGAGCCGCCGTCAATTGCCGCCTGCCAGTGCTTTGCAAGACAGTTGGCAACGGAATACGTGTCGTCACATTCCTCCGCGAGGTTCATTCCCGCCGTGGTATATCCCTGCCAGGCAAGTGCGGTGCTGTCAAAGGTCTGGTTTTTTTCGCGCGAAAGGCCGAAAACGTTTTTCATCGGCGAAGCTACGATATCCTCGTCTTTCATCGGAACGCCATGGCCTGCCGCGTTCGACTGGCCAAGGAGAATAAAGAGCGCGCATTTGTTCTTCATTTCCATAACTATCACCTTTATGCAAATTTATATTTACATTTCTCGATATTTTTCGTGAAACTTCAATTTATTTTTTCATTTTTCTTCATCAAAAGCAGAAATCAAAACAGAGGCAGAAATTACAAGAACAGAACCAACGATCGAGCCAAGGCCAACGTTCTCATTTAAAAGCACGAAGCCAACGATCAAGCTTGTGATCGGCTCAACGGTGCTCAGAATAGAGGCCTTTTGCCCACCAATTAAAAATGCGCCGTTTTGAAACAGAACCACCGCGCCAACGTTAACAAGCACTGCAAAAGCAACGCAAAGCAGCCAACCTAAAATTGATTTTGGCATAGAAAAGCCGCCGCTCAAGAGGCAAGCCGCAAGCAAAACAACCATTGATCCAAGGGTTGCGAAGAAGGAGAATGCATAGCCGCCCATAGTGCCGCGGCCAAATTTGCCAAGCAGAAATATATAGATCGCATAGGTGAAGCCAGAGGAAAGCGCCAAGATGCTTCCCGTTAAATTCAAAGTGCCACCGGGCGGATGGAAAAGCGCGATGCCCGCAACACAAAGCAGGATAGCGATGATGCTTGCACCTCGCACCTTGCCGCGCAGAAACAAAAGCTCTAAAACAAGAACCAACGCGGGGTACACGAAATGGAGCACCGTTGCCGTTCCACTATCCATATAATTATAGGAGCTGAAAAGCAAAACTGGCGTGATCGCGCATCCGAAGATACCAACAAGGATCACGGAAGCAATTCTTTTCGGCGAGGCGGAAAAGGATTCGCGCCGAGCGAAGGCTAATCCAAAAAGCATCGGCAAAGAAATCGCATTTCGGAGCAAGACGAGTGTGATGGCATTCGCACCATCTGCATAAATGTGCTTTGCCAT
>JAZQWS010000374.1:0-10924 GCA_045632465.1 Eubacteriales bacterium | reverse complement strand
AGCTTCGAGGTCAGCCAGGAAGAAAAAGCACCTCCAACCTTCCTTTTTCATAATTTTGATGACACCTGCGTTCGCGTGGAAAACACGCTTCTCTACGCTTGCCGCCTGAAGGCGCTTGGCACAGAGGTGGAGATGCACGTTTATCCGCACAGCGGCCATGGCATCGGTCTGCCGCTGGAGGAAAGAGCGGATCTTATGCATGCGCGCGATTGGCTCACACAGTTTGTTCGCTGGCTCAGCTATTACGGACTTCTCTCCGGCAAGTGATCCCCCTTTATAAAGGAACAATATCATGAACAGATATCTGAAATGCGCCACAAATAAATCGCCGATTTCCTACCGATGCGGAGAAACCATTGTTTTCAAGGTGAACGCAATGGAAAAATGCGAAACCGTGCCATTCAACTTTCTCAAATGGACGATACACACCGATGATGGAGAGAGCAAAGAGGGCTTATATGCCTACAATATAGGAAAGCCGCTAAAGGTGGAAACCTCGCTTTCCCGCCCCGGCTTTGTTCGCCTCACAGTTGAAGCCTACAACGCGGAGGGACGCCCGGATGAATCCTTCGATGTCTTAGAAGCGGGTGCAGGCGCGGAGATTGAAAAGCTTTCTTATCTCGATGAAATTCCCGCAGATTTTGATGATTACTGGGAAAAAATTGAAAATACAGTTGCGATGCATAAGCCCGGGATTCTCTATGAGAAAGAAATCACAGAAGGCGTTCCGAAGGGATTTCGCGCCTATGATATACGTGTCTCCGTGCCCTGCAACGGACGCCCCGCATCCTTCGTTCTCACCTATCCAAAAGCAGAGGGAAAATATCCGCTCCACGTATCCTTTATTGGCTATGCGGTTCGCGGTGCGTTTCCCTTATATCAAGAAAACACAGTTTCCCTCCACGTGAACGCACACGGAATCGAAAATGCGGACACCAAGGTGGAATCCGAGGTAAAATATCCTGAGCTGAATGCTTACGGCTTCGACAGAGCCGAAAACGCCTCCAATATGACGACCTATTGGCGAAATATGATGATCCGCGATCTCACAGCCGTTCGTTACGCAAAGGCGCTTCCCCTTTGGAACGGCAAGGGGCTCACGGTTTTCGGCAGAAGCCAAGGTGCTTTGCAGGCAACAACGGTTGCTGCGCACGATAAGGACGTTACCTTCCTTGACATCAATATTCCCTGGTTTTGCAATCTGAAAGCAGAAAGCCACGGTTACATGGCGGGATGGCGTCCTGCGCCCGACGAGGGACTTCGCTATTTTGACACAGTTGCACAAGCGACGCGTGTGAAATGCCTCGTGCAGATGGGTTTGAGGCTTGGAGACTACATTTGTCCTCCATCCTCAACGCTGACACTTTACAACACCTTCACAGGCATCAAGGGGGCAAACATACTCCAGGCAGGAACGCACGGCTACGTTCCGCACGAGCACGAAACGCTTCACCTTCGATATGATCCAAAGAATCCGTCGGGAGATTTAAAGATAGGAAAATACGTTCATTACAAGGGCGGAAAATACGAGGTTTTAGCCATCGGAACGGATAGCGAAACCTTAGAGGACACGGTGATCTACCGCTCGATCGAAAACGGACGCGTTTGGGTGCGCCCCAAATGGATGTTTGAAGAATATATCAATCTGGACGGAATTGCCATCAAGCGTTTTTCCTTTGTAGAATAAAAATTTTACGCAAGGAGCTTTTTTATGAGCATTGCATTCAAAAAAGGCGGAACGGAATACATTTGCGCACGCATCGAAGAAGCCATTCAAAGTGGAAGACGATGCGCCACCGTTTCGGGCGATTGGGAAATCAATGAGGCGATCCGACTTCCCTCAAATTTTACTCTGATTCTTGAGGACTGCCATCTGCGACTTGCGGATGGATGCTATGAAAACGTTTTCGTTAACGAGCACAATGAGAGTGAGATCGGGAAAACGGTTGCAGGCACGGACAGAAACATTTCGATTCTCGGAAAAGGCCGCGCCATTCTTGACGGCGGAGAATATAATGGGCTCGGCGAGTGGGTTGCGGCCGAGGATCGCCCCGCTCCGCTTTATAAAAATCATTTGATTTTCTTCACAAACGTGGACGGATTCAAAATTTCGGGGCTTCAATGCATCAATCAACGCTATTGGGCGATAAACTTTATCTATTGCCGAAATGGATATATCGGAAATATCGACTTCTGTGCCAATGACCTAAGATTGGATTCAAACGGCAACCTCGTGCATGGGCTGATACAGGGCGATCTATATTCCAATATTTACGTTAAAAATGCAGACGGAATCGATCTGCGCGGAGGCTGCCAAAACATCACTATAGAAAACATCACAGGATTTACCGAGGATGATACCGTGGCACTTACCGCGCTGGATGGGCCTTCTCTGCGACACTTTTCCGTTGCGGGGCTCACTTCCGATATCTGCAACGTGACGATCAAAAACGTGCGTGCGGCGGCCTTTTGCTCAATCGTGCGCCTCTTGAACCAAGGAGATATCAAGCTCCATGATATAGAGGTGGACGGCGTTTACGACACCTCTGCGGATTCGCCTCACCTCGACAGAGGGGCGCGCGCCGTTCGCGTTGGTGACAAGCATTTATACGGAACGCGCCATTGCACGAAGGAAGAAACCTACAATATTTCGATCAAGAACGTTTATGCGGCAGGCGATGAAGCACTTGCTCTCGCGGGTGAGATCGGAAATCTCGTGATCTACGGCATTGAATGTGCCGAGGGAACAAAAATGTTTGCGGATTGAAAGCCACACAATATAAAAAGCAACCACTCACTACCTTCTTGGTAACGAGTGGTTGCTTTTTGCTTAAGGCTTATGCTTCGATAAAGTTTTCCAGCACGTATTTTGCGATATGATCGGAATGATCGCAGATCGTTTGATCCGCAAGCGCTTTCAGCGCATCGCAGGCATTTGCAACAGCAAGACCGAAGCCTGCTTCCTCGATCAGGGTGGAATCGTTGTTGCTATCGCCAACCGCGATCACATCTGCGATATCAACGCCGAGCAGATCCGCGAAGGCAACGAGCGTTTTTCCCTTGCCCGCATCAGAGGAATACACCTCAAGGTTATTTTCGGCAGAGCGCGCGGCACAAAGCTTTCCGCTATCCTCAAAAATCTGCTTGCTTGCGACGATCGCGTCTTCAAGCTCGAAAAACAGAGCCATCATTTCAACCGCATCGGACGAGAGGAGGAAGCTCTCTAAATTTTCTACTGCCTCGGCGTGCTGACTGATGATATAACCGAAATACGAATCAATGCGGCAGGTATTCAAAAACTCCGGGGTGTATTTTTGCTTATCGTAATACGTTTTTCCGCCCTCGTGCGCAACGATAAACACGTTATAGGGGCGAATCGTTTCCAATATGAGGCGCACGGTGTCTCTCGAGATATAACGCGTGAGGATCGGTTTTCTGATGCTCTTATCAAAAACCACAGCACCATCCGAGGTGATGATATATCGAATGTCGGGAGACTTTATCAACGATGGCTCAACTTCGTTCATCGCACGTCCTGTGGTGGGCACGAAGGCAACGCCGCGGCGATTCATTTCCGCTATCGCAAGGAGATTTTCCTCACTCACAATTTGATCCTTGTTCAGAAGCGTTCCGTCCAGATCACTTGCAACAATTCTATATTTTCTCTTATTTTCCATCTTGATTTGTTCCTTTTCATGCCAAAATAAATCTTATCAAAGATTATAGCATATTCCCTGCACTTTTGCAAGGAGAATCCGGAAAAAGCATTTACAAAACATAGAAATAATGCTATACTAATCTTATTGAATGAAAAACCGAAGAATATAAAAAAGATCTGACGATCAATTAAAGCAAAGTGGAGGCTCACATGAAGTTAAATCCTATTTTTTCCGATCACGCCGTTTTTGCGGCTAACAAGGCAATTTCGATTTTCGGAAGCGGCAAGGGGAAGGCGACTTTGCGCCTTGGTGATTTTTCCGTTCAATTTCAATCGGATGCTGACACCTGGTGCATCGAGCTCCCGAAAATGGATTACGGCGGCCCTTATACGCTGGAATTTTCAAGCGATGAGGAAGAAAAAGCGCTGCAGGATATTTACATTGGTGAGGTGCTTTTATTCTCCGGGCAATCAAATATGTCCTTTGCACTGAAAGAATCCAACACGCCAAGGGAATATTATTCCGATTCTCTGCCCTTGCTTCGCTACACGAAGATTACTGACACGGGCATTTCGCCTCTGTGGTGCTTGGCGGACGGAACGAACGCCGCGGATTGGAGCGCACTCGGCTACATCGCAGGCAAAGAATGCGCGCTGAAAAAGGGCGTTGCCATCGGCGTTATATGCTGCGCACAGGGTGCATCCGCGATTGAAAGCTGGATGCCCGCAGGAACACTTACAGATATCGGGATCTGCCTTTCTCCCAAGGAAAAGCACCTCGATCACTATCACGAGGTATACGGACAATGGAATTCGGATGCGTTTCTCTATCGGCAGAGACTTTCGCGCGTGATTCCTTATACGCTAAGCGGCGTTATTTGGTATCAAGGCGAGAGCGATGCTTCGCCTGCGGAGGGCGCGCTTTATCTGCGCGAGCTTGAAGCGCTGATCCGCGTTTGGCGGCGCGATTTCCAAAATACCGCGCTTCCCTTCATTATAGTTCAGATCGCTGATACGAAGGAGCGCATGGCGCTCGGCGATGGATGGCGACTTGTGCAAGAGGCACAGGCGGAGATTTCGACGGTTGTTCCCGGCGTTTACACCGTAATTTCAAGAGACATCTGCGAAACGGACGATATTCATCCGAGGAGCAAGCACGCGCTTGGATGCCGCATTGCAAAAACGATTATGCAAAACATCTTTTAAAGCAAAAACGGCCGCCTTGAAGGGCGGCCGTTTTGCTTTATTTTACAATGATCAAATGGGAAATATCGCGGTGCGCAGGGATCGAAGGATCATCAAAAAGTCCATCCGGGATCTGCGAGGTCCACCCGCTTTCATCGAAGGCGGGAGCTTCGATTTCTAGCGCATACAGAATAATGGCGGCGAGATCACGCACATGCATTCCTTGGATGTTTGTTTTGCAAACACTCTTGCCAACCGCGGCAAAGGTGACATACTTCTCGGCATCACTCCATCCACCGTGCGTGGCAGTTTTACCATCCCAAGGCTTGCCGTTTTTTCCATCCCAAGGTGTTCCGCCGTGATCGGAGATCGCGATGAAGAGCGTGTTTTCCATATCGGCTTCCACGGTTGCATCATAAACGTTTTTCAAAAATCCATCCAACGTATGGATCTGCTGCAACTGAGCTGCGGAATTATAGCCCTGATCGTGCCCAACATAATCTCCGCTATCATACTGGATAAAAAGGAATGTGGGCTTCTTTGTACGAATGTAATTGCAGATTCTCTCCGTCAAAACCGTTTCGCCACCCGTATCCCTCGTGACGTTCAGATTTTCTTCGATCAAGCCAAGCGTTAAAGGAGACCAATTACAAAACGCGCCAACCTCAGCATTCGGCATCGCACCCAGGATGCGCTTGTATACCGAGGGAAAAGGAGAATCCGAGGGATACGCCACTTCCTTGATCGAGGCATTGGTTACCTTATGCACCTCAGGGGCAACGCCCATCAACATAGATCCCCAGCACTCAGCGCTTGCCGTTGGAAAGGAAGAGAGCGCACTATAAGTTACGGCTCCATTTTCAAATATTTTATCAAAATTCGGCGTATCCGCATCCTTGACAAAAGATCCGACGCCATCGATTCCAACAACGATAACATGATCGTATTTTTTCATATTTTTATCTTTCTTTTCGGGCAGAATTGTTTTTTTGCTCATCCTACCTTATATCTCAACATATTCCAAGAATGCTTTTTGAGGATTATGGGAGCGCTCTCCTTCACCACTACGAGGCGAGGTGCAACTCTCTCCAGATCCTTATCGTTCGTTGTCTTCAGATCATCTGAATAAAGCTCAGTGTGCTCGATAAGCTTTGTATTTCCAAAGCCTTCGAGAGAAATTTCAAGCTCCATATCCTCATCCAGCGAGCGGTTAACTGCAAAAACAAAAACCTCTTCTTTATCCTTATTATAGATGATGCTTGAAGCAACGTACGGAACCTCGCGCTTATCGCTCGAAAGATAGCGATCGCATTCCGTTACCGTGCGAAGCGCATCACCATTTCCATAAACAGAAGCGTACATAAACGGATAGAATATCGTTTGCGCCCAGGCTTTGCCCTCGTTTTCTGTCATGATCGGAGCAATTACGTTGACGAGCTGCGCAAGGCAAGCGATCTTCACTCGGTCGCAGTTATTCTGCAAGGTCATGAGCATGCAACCAACCGCAAGTGCATCCTCGAAATTATAGATCTCCTCAAGCTGAGGCGGGGCGACCGCCCATCTTTCAAAATCATTATTCTTTCCGAGCGTGCGATACCAAACGTTCCATTCGTCGAAGGAGAGCATGACGGTTTTCTTGGATTTTTTCTTTGCCTTGACCGCATCACAGAGCGCCGCTGTTCCCTTGATGAATTCATCCATCTCCTCGGAGCAAGCGAGGAATTTCGGCGTATCACTCCCCGTGTTTCCGTAATATGCATGGAGCGAAACATAATCCACGAAATCGTAAGCATGATCCAATACGCCAAGCTCCCACGCGCCAAAGCTCTTCATCCATTGACCTGAGCTACCGCAAACCACGATCTCGATTGAGGGGTCTACTCTTTTCATCAACTTGGCGGATTCCAGTGCGAGCTTTCCGTATTCATCGGCATCTTTATGCCCTATCTGCCAATCCGCATCCATCTCATTGCCAAGACACCAGACCTTGATACCGAAGGGATTCTCAAAGCCATTTTGGCGGCGCATATTCGCATATTTTGAATCCGTGGCGGCATTGCAATATTCAACACAATTTCTCGCCTCGTCTGCCCCGCGCGTTCCAAGATTCACAGCCATCATAATCTCGCTTCCGGCGCGCTTTGCCCACTCCTGAAACTCGTCTATTCCAACCTCATTGGTTTCGGTTGCTCCCCAAGCCAGCTCCAAGCGGCGAGGTCTTTTGGATTTATCTCCCGTGCCATCCTCCCAATTGTATCCCGAAACGAAATTTCCTCCGGGATAACGAACGAGGGGGACGTTCAGCCTTTTCACAAGATCGATAACGTCACCACGAAAACCGCAGTCATCTGCCGTTTCGTGCGTTGGCTCATAAATACCGCCGTAAACCGCGCGGCCGAGATGCTCGATAAAAGAGCCGTAAATTCTCCGATCCACCGCGCCTATGATAAATTTTTTATTTGCCGTGATTTTCGTTTTCATATCGCAACGATCCTTTTTACTTTTTTCATTACCTTTATGATAACATCTTGACATTATAATTTCAATAGAGTATAATGCTATTATACTGATCTTTTGTGCTTTTTGGAGGGGTTATGAAAATATCGAATGCGGGATATAATTACCGACATCCCGAGGGCTTTACGATCAACAGACCGCTGGGATCGGGCGACTACATTCTCCTGATCGTTCGCTCGGAGGCGTTTTTCGTGCTAAAGGATAGGCGCATTGAAACGCAAAAAAACTGCGCTATTATCTTTAAAAAGGGCACGCCGCAATTATATGGAGCTTGGGGCGGCGAATTTATCAATGACTGGATTCGCTTTGATCTTTCCAGGGAAGATGAAAAGATCTTTTCGGAGCTCGGAATTTCCTTTGACACCATCATCCCGCTAAGAGAAGCAGCTGAATTTTCGCACTATGTGAAAAGCATTTTCATGGAAACCCACTCACAGAATCTCCACCGAGAAAAAAGCATCGAGCGGTATTTTGACTTGCTTTTGCTGAAGCTATCCGAAAATATTCTGCAAGGAGATTTTGAAAAGGCGAGCCCTGTATATCATGCGCTCTGCGCACTTCGCAACGAGATACGCCTTGCACCGCAAAATCAATGGACGGTTGACTTCATTTCGCAGAAAATGAAAATGAGCCGATCCTATATTCAGCATCTTTATAAGCAATTTTTCGGCATCAGCATTTCTGCGGATATCCAAAGCAGCCGCATTGAATACGCAAAATATCTTTTGGCATTGACAAATGAAAAAATTTCGGCAATTGCCGCAAGCTGCGGATACGAAAGCGACGTTCACTTTATGCGCATTTTCAAAAAAGCAACCTCAATGACGCCTTCCGAATTCCGTGCCGGCGCAAATAAAAACAAGATTTAAGCCAAGACTCTTGCATATCTATTCGTATCATGCTATAATAAATAAAAAAACGAGGAAATCCTATGCTGCACGAAAGAATTTTTCTTGATCCCGCGCATCCCGAGGTTTATATTGATACCTACATTGCAGACAATCGCACCATCGCCCACGATGCTATGCTCGTTATCCCCGGCGGCGGCTACGGCTGTGTTTGCACCGATCGCGAGGGCGAGCCAATCGCGCTTGCTTTTCTCGGCAAGGGCTATAACTGCTTTGTTCTGAACTATCGCGTGAACAAAATTCCCTATCCCGCGCAACTGATCGATGCTTCCCGCGCCATTCTGCACATCAGAGAAAATGCGGAAAAATATTGCATCAATAAAAACCGCGTTTTCGCCGTTGGATTCTCGGCGGGCGGACATCTTGCCGGTAGCCTTGCCATTCTGCATAAGGATGCCGAGGTTTTATCCGCGCTCGGCGTTTCCGAGGGGGAAAATCGCCCTGATGCGGTGATTATGAGCTATCCCGTTGTTTCCGCGCTTCTTCCCACGCACGAAGGAAGCTTTGTGAATCTCGCGGGAGGAACGCCTTTTAGCGAGATTCCGATGGAAACGAAAAGAAAGCTTTCGCTTGAGGCGCAAGTGGATGCGGCAAGCGCCCCCGCATTTATCTGGCACACCTCGGGAGATGGTCTTGTTCCTACAAACGGATCGCTCGCGCTTGCACAAAGTTACGTTGATGCGAAAATCAACGTCAAAATGCACCTTTACCCCTTCGGCACGCACGGACTGGCACTTGCAAACGAGATCACCGCGCAAGGAAGCCAAGGTATGATCCATTCTATGGCAGAGCACTGGATTGACGAAGCTGATGAATGGCTGAAAGCTTTTGTATAACGAGAATATAAAAAGCCAAGAAACAAATGGTGCTGTTCTTGACAGAGAATTTGAAAACCGCCTCTAAGTGCGAGCATTGCATTTGACCGGTCAAATGCAAAATGGGCTAAGCCCCCCTATACAAACAGAAAGAACAAACACGCAAGACGCAAAAAACTTATGTGTCTGCTCTTTTTCTGCAAGTGAAGTTTTGTTTATATATATTGATTTCATGCGCCAAGGCGGAAGGGAGATTTTCATGAAGAATTTTTTGAAAAAGCTTTTAACGTGTTTTTTGCTATGCGCATTAACGATGCCCTTGCTTGTTGGATGCTTCCATTCGGGCGATGATCCGACGAAGGATCCGATCTCCAAGGACTGGAAAATCGCTACGTCAACGGGCGACTTATATAAATCACACGGTTTTGCTACGGATGAGGAAAAAATCCGCGGACTCTACGAGGCAGGATTCAGATATATCGACCTCTCTATGTACTCCTTTACGCAAGACAGCGCTTATATGTCTGACGGATGGCGCGAGGAGGCATTGAAGCTGAAGGCCTTGGCAGATGAACTTGGAATGGAGTTCGTTCAGGCGCACTCGCAGGGCGGCAACCCGTTATCCGAATCGGAGGTTGAATTTCTCGTCGAGGCAACCATTCGTTCCATTGAGATCTGTGAGGTCTTGGGAATCAAAAACACCGTTGTTCATGCGGGCTGGGACGGCAGTTTGTCTAAAACCGAATGGTTTGCAAAAAATAAGGAATTTTATGAGCGTCTTTTGCCCACGGCCGAGAGATGCGGCGTTAATATTTTGTGCGAAAATTCCACGGCGGCAAATATGGGCTCCTGCTACTATATCAACACCGCAGAGGATATGCTTGAATTTATCAAGTATGTTGACCATCCCAATTTTCACGGCTGCTGGGATACGGGACACGCAAATTGCGAGCCGATCTCCCAATATGACTCTTTGGTAACGCTTAAGGATGAATTGTACGCCATCCATTTCAACGCGAATTTGGGCACAGACTCACACATGATTCCCTTCTTTGGCGCGCTCGATATAAACTCCATCATAAAGGCGCTGATTGATATTGAATTCGACGGCTATTTTACCCTTGAATGTACCGGAAGCGAAAGAACCGGCGGCTTTTATTGCGGACCGACGCTTGATTATATCAAAGAGCTTTATCCCGACGATGCTGCTCTTTTGGCCGCTCAAACAATGAGCCGCCAAGAGCAGGAAAGATTTTTGTATTTAATTACAGAATATATTCTTGCGAATTATCCCATTGACAACGCGGTGAATGCCGAGATCGATCCTTTCGCAATTGTTTCACATCCATACGCCTATGCCGATCACTGGAACGGAAAGGTGAAGGGGGTTAGCCACACAGAAAACACCGTGACGATCCAAACGGGCGCGAACAAAAGCGAATTCAGAGGCTTTATGTTTACGAAAAGCGCGATTGACGCGCTGGTTGCGTACGGATATACCGCTATGGAATTTAAGGTTACCACCGATGCGCCCTTCTTCGATATGTATTCGACGCCGCAAGATCCTCAGTTTCTTATCAATATGGATTCCGTTGGATTCAGCATTGGTGGCGGCATCTATATTATCAGCGGCGAGACAGTAAAAATTGACCTTGTGAATCTCCAATCGGTTGCAACGGCTGACGTAGCTTTGAAGTTTGTTTTGTGCAAAAAAAGAAAATGGGAAGCTTATGCGATCGACACAGACGTTGTTTTGTCGGATTTTGTGTTTACAAAATAAGAAAAAATTAAAAAAATGAATCAGACACATTATTGCGCAATTGCGTAAACAATGTGTCTGA
>JAZQWS010000373.1:0-7706 GCA_045632465.1 Eubacteriales bacterium | reverse complement strand
GCAGTATCCCTACGGCGAAGAGGTTGTGATTTCGGTGCTGGAGGCACCGCAAGGAGAGGTTACGGTTGGAATCCGCGTTCCTTCCTTTGCGGATGGAACAATGACTGTGGACGGCGCGACCGTAGCCGCAGACGAAAAGGGATACGCGCTGATTCGCCGCGTATTTAAGGCAGGCGATTCGATGGAGCTTCGGATTCCGAGAGCGCTTTGCTTGCATCGTTTGAACGGAAAATATGCGCTCACGCGCGGCGCGATTACGTTTGCGCTGGATGAGAGAAATCAGAGCTTGGATACTTGCATTTCGGGAGAAATTCTCGGATATGAGGAGATTCAGCCGGAATTTTCCGCCCGCGAGGCACTCGCGGTGACGTTTTCGGATGGACAAAGAATGCTCTTCACCGATTATGCTTCGGCCGGTGCGCAATGGGATCACGCGAAGAATAAGATCACGGTTTGGATAGACGGAAAATAAAACGGAAGCTATCAAAAGATAGGAGCGCATATGAAAAACGGCGTTTTTGAAATTGCATTTCATTCCGAGTGCGGCGGTATTTCCGGCCTTGTGCTTGCTTCGGATGCGCAAAAAATGAATTTTTGCCGTGATGGCCGAGCGATGTCTGTTTTGCGGGGCTTTGCGCTTGCGTCCTTTGAGCAGACAGAACATTTTGCCCGCGCAGTCAGTCCGCAAAGGTCTGCGGATATCACGGAGGCTTGCGGCTTACGCAAAGGCGCTTTTGCGGATGCATTCGCAAACGATCAGGATTTTGCACTGTATTTCTTTATGAAGATGCGCGCAGATCTTAAATAATAGAAAGGAAGAAAAAATGAAAAATCCGATTGCCAAGGGCTGGTATGCCGATCCCGAAAGCCGCGTTTACGGCGACACCGTTTATATGTACGTAACGCATTCCAAGCCTTTCGAGGAGCAGAAGAATCTCTCTGTTTTCTATTCGAAGGATCTTGAAACCTTTGAATGCGCAGAAAACATCTTGGATATGCAGACCTTTTTAGGGGCGGATTTTGCGATCTGGGCGCCCTCGGCGGTGAAGAAGAACGGCCGCTATTACATCATTTTTGCGGCGAATAATATTCACGAGGACGGCGAGCCCGGCGGACTTTACGTTGGTGAAAGCGAATCTCCTCTCGGCCCGTTCCGCAACGTTTTTGCAGACGGACGCGCTTTGATCAACGTGTTCCACTTTGGCGCGCAGCCGATCGATGCGCACTTCTATCAGGAAGGCGATGACGTTTATCTCTATTACGGCGGCTGGGGTCATCTCGTGCTTTGCCGCATGAGCGAGGATATGAAGAGCTACACAGATCCGCAGGAAATTACGCCCGCAGATTACGTGGAGGCGCCCTACGTTATGAAGGAGCGCGGAAAATATCTCCTGATGTATTCGAGCGGAAACTGGATGGATGGCTCGTATCGCGTGCTTTGCGCGTATGCATCTGCGCCCTGCGGCCCCTTTGTAGATGCAAGCGAGGTGCTTGGCACGTCTGAGATCGCTTGCGGCGCGGGACATAACAGTGCGTTCTACTTTAAGGGTAAGCACTATGTTGCATACCACCGTCGCTTGCACGAGGATAAAGATCCGCATCACCGCATTCTTTGCGTGGATGAAATGCAGATCGAGAGCGAAAAGATTTTGCCTATCACGATGACTTAAAAAGAAAAGTGCCGGCGGGGAAGAGATTCCTCGCCGGCACTTGCCGGATATAAAAAAAGAAACGCAAGAAATTGCGTTTCTTTTTTTATGCATTTAATAATTAGTTTGCATCGGGAGCAGCAGTTGCGATACCAACGGCCTCCTTAGGTCTTGCTGCACGAAGCTGAGAAACGAGACCCTGAGGATTAGCGATTCTGCTGAATACCATGGACATTGCGGGACCACCGGGACAGTAGATGGTAACAGTACCGTAGTTGCAACGTCTTTCTCTGCGGGTATCCTGTCTTACGGAAGCGGTGTAAGAGCCGTGGAAGGTACGCATGAGAACGTTCTTGCCGTCTCTGTATACGATGATATCCTTATAGAACTCGATGGAGATACGAGCCAGGCGTCTCTTCTTTGCGAAGAAGATAGCAAGGCAGATGATCTCGATGATGATGAAGGGGAATGCTACGATTGCAAGCGCAAGCCAAATGGGGTAAACGGGAGCGCCGCAAAGGTCGCATGCAAGGTTGTTGTTTTTGTCATAGCACTCGGAAACAACTCTGTCGCAAACGTCGCACTTATGATCCTCGCCGACTGCATCCTTGCACTCGCTGATCGCCTGCTTGCAATATTCGCAGTAGTGATCCAGATTTCTATCCTGATGTGCGCCGGTTTTGCTGTTGCAGTCATCGCAATAATGATCGTTATCAGCATCAACATGGGTATGTACGCTTGCAACGGTGTATGCATCAAGAGCATCAGCCTCTGCAACCTCGCCGCCAACGGCAGACGAATAAACGGGGATGATTTTGTCCACGATGGAGTAGAGGAGATCCTGCTGAATAAACAGGAATCCAAGAGCAAGCACCATCAGAACGATGGGCAAAATGATATACCACGTGCGAAGACTTCTCCAGCTCTTTTTAACCGCCGGAAAATCGGGGGTCATTCGCACATTAGACGTACCAAGGACGTCATTGTCAAAAAGATCCATATCGACACCTCTTATTTGAGAATTTTTTGGCATTTGATAAGCCTACACATACATTATACTATTTAAAATATGAATTGTCAAGAGCTGAAACGCAAAAAAATGGAATTTATTCTATATTTTTTGCATTTTTTCGATCGTGACGATACATACCGATCAAAATCGAGGCCAAACTGATGACTTCGCAGATGATCGCGCCGCTGGAGGCGTAGTAAATATTGTAAATCAGCCAGGCGGGCGAGGAGATCAAACCAAGCGTTCGCACGCGGCGGGAATCGCCGAGCATAAAGCCGACGGAAAGCGCCGTCATACCGATCACGGGAAGGATCTCAATAACAAAGGAAATCGGGGTTGGCTCAATGCCGAACACCGTGAAGCTGAGAACGTACACCGCAACGTAAGAGGCGATGAAGGCGCAAAGCCATGCGGGATGCGAGGTGTGCAGCTTTTCCGAGAAAAGGAAGAGGACCGCGCGCGTAGTGGCGATGATATTAAGGATGCCTCCGATCGTTGCTCCCAAAAGCAAAAAGCTGACGGAGAAAAGCGCGCCGCCGAGCAGCTGGAGAAAAATAAGACGGCTCTGCTTTTTTTGCTGATAAGATAAGATGTTGCATGCCATGGCAAAAAGGCTGATGATCTGCCCGGCGATCTCCAAGGGTTTCATACGTGCTCCTTTGCAGAATATAATAATTATTAGGGAAGGGATGCGCTTTGTTTTTCAAAAGGCGCGCATAGCCCTTACGTATAGCAGATATATGATACTATAACTTTCGCGCTTTGTCAAGAAGTTTTGAAAATATATTCGGAGGCGCAAAATGCGGATTTTTGGGCTTGACATGCGGCGATATGTGTGATAGAATTGTGCTTGGATTGAGATGAAATGATGGATTGCTGCAAAAATGCAAACGATTATTTGCAAAGGATGGGAATATGAAAAAGAATGCACTTGGAATTTATATGAACGTTCTCCCGACGGAGGAAATCCTTTCCGCTTGCGCGAAGGCCGGGATTTCCTGCCTTGAGATCTCGATTCTCGGCGAGGAGATCGCATCTCTCTTGCCCGAAAGCGAAAATATCCGAAGGCTGGCAGAGAAATACGGCATATGCCTTTGGTCGATGCATCTGCCCTTTGGGCGCGAGACGAAAAATTTCTGCGCACCCGATGCGGGCGAAAGAGAAAGAACGCTTGCGATGCAGATCGAAAATCTGAAAATTGCGCACGCGCTCGGAATCGAACGCGTGGTGATCCACGGCGGCATTCCGCTGCCGCAGACGGAGCGAAAAAAATACTTTGAGATCGCGAAGGATAACATCCGCATTCTGCAGGAGGCGGCCTCCCGACTTGGAATCGCAGTTTGCGTTGAAACCCTGATGCCCTCCTGCATCGGGCGCAATTCAAGCGAGATTCTGGAGATCCTTTCGGCGCATCCCGATCTGCGCGTTTGCCTGGATGCAAATCATCTGCTTGGCGAAAATCATGCGGATCTGATCCGTCGCCTTGGGAATCGCATCGTGACAACGCATATCTCGGATTATGATTTTATCGACGAGCGCCATTGGCTTCCCGGCGAGGGGAAAATCGATTGGCCACTCATTATGAAAACGCTTGATGAGGTAGGATACGAGGGCCCGATCCTATACGAGGTGAGCCCTTGGAAAGCGCCGAAAACCATCGAGCGCCGCCCGCTTGCGTTCTCGGATTACAGAGAAAATTACGAGGCGCTGATGCGGGGGGAGATTCCGAAGCCGATCGGAAAACCGATCGAATCTATTTGCCAAGAGAATAGTTTTGCAAGCTTTTATTTACAAACGTACGGTTTGCCGTACGAGGAAACGCCTGCTTTAGGCTGAAGGAGCAGATATGAAAAAGAATGTACTTGGTGTTTATTGCGGCCCGATTCCGACGGCTGATATATTTTCCGCTTATGCCAAGGCGGGCATTGCGGTGATGGAGCTTTCGCCGCACGATGATGATTACGAAAAGATTTTTGCCGATCGGAAAAATCTTTGCCGCATGGCGCGGGAGCACGGCGTTTTTATGCGCTCGTTGCATCTGCCCTTCGGCATGGAAACCATCAATTTTTCCGCGCCCGATGCACAGGAGAGAAAAAGAACGCTCGCCCTTCAGCTTCGTATGATCGAGGGCGCGGCTTCGCTCGGATGCGAGATCGCCGTTTTGCATTCGGGCATTCCCGTGGTGCAGGCGGAGCGCCCGACCTGCATGGAGCAGGCGAAGGAGGCGCTTTTTAAGCTGCAAACGGCGGCATCCGGCCTTGGCGTTACCGTTGCGGTGGAGAATCTGCTTCCCAGCTGTCTCGGAAGAAACAGCGCCGAGATCCTGGAGCTTCTTTCGGTGCATCCCGATCTGCGCGCCTGCTTTGATGCCAACCACCTTTTTGGAGAAACGCACGAGGATTTTCTTCGTGCCGTTGGGCACAAGCTCGTCAGCACGCATTTTTCGGATTATGATTTTATCGACGAGCGCCATTGGCTCCCCGGCGAGGGAAGGATCGATTGGCCTCTGATTATGAAAACGCTTGGCGAGGTGGGATACGAAGGGCCGATTCTCTACGAGGCAAACCCCTGGATAACGCCCAAAACCATCACGCGCCGCCCGCTCACGCTTTCGGATTACCGTGAAAACTACGAGGCGCTGATGCGCGGCGAGTGCCCCGCTCCCATTGGCACGCCGAACGAGGAAGTTTGCCGTTCTATCGTATTCGCCGAGCGGTATTTTAAGAACTTTGGCGTAAAATACGAGGCGTGATTCTTAAAGCCCGGCGCCGCTTTTGCGTACGTCACGCGGCGATAAGCCGAAATGCTTCTTGAAGCGCTTGCGGAAATAGGTGCAGGAGCAGAAATTTAATTGCGAGCTGATTTGCTCGATCGGCGTATCCGTGGTTAAAAGCAGATTTTTTGCTTTTTCAAATAAAATCCGTTCTTTCATTTCATGCAGCGTTTCTTCTCCCAGCTTTTTGAAGGCGGCGTAAAGCGCCGATTCGCAGATGCCCGCTTGCCTCGCAATATCCGCAGGGGAAAGCTCCGTGTTTTCCCAAAGAAGCCGTTCCGCTTGCAACACGATTTGGCGACTGCGGCAGGGAATGCTATCCTGCATATGTCCGATCAAATGCGCAAGGAGCGTGTAGAGCGCGGCGATTCCTTCGGCCGAGGGGTGCATCCCGATGGGAATGCGCTTCATCAGCGCGATTGCCTCGTTATCCGTTTCAATGACTTGAAGCGGATAATTCTTTTTGTCGGGATTCGGAAAATAGGGAAATCCGAGCGAAAGAAAGGAAACGTCCTGCTCGTCTTGCCAATAGGATTGATAGGGGAGCCCCTTGGGGATATAGAAGAAATTTCCCGTCTCTGCGTTGATTTCCGTATCCGCGCTGACGATCCTGCATTTTCCCCGAAGCATATAAGCGATATAATGTAAGGGTGAGCCGCTTCGCATATCGGTGTAGGCGTGTTTTCCGCGATGTGCCTCAAAGAATGCAAAGCTGTTGGTAAAAAGTGTATCATTCATAGAAAAACCTCTTTGATTTTATAGAGAAAAATATCTGTTTTTATATAGAATAACATATTTTCATTCTTTTGTCAATGCAGTATAATTAAGGAAAGAAGGTCGCTTTTTTGCGACGGAACGGAGATTTTTATGAAAACAAAAGCAATAGTTTTTACTCGCCGTGCGCACGCTGAATGGATGGATGCGGATCTATCGGCGCTTGGTGCAAATGACGTTATGGTTCGCCTGGAGGTTTCCACCATCAGCAGCGGTACGGAGCGCGCGAATTTTTTGGACGACGGACTTCTCTCCGTGCATAAGGGGGCGGTTGCGGGCGCAAACGCATACCCCAAGCGCCTGGGATACAGCTGCTCGGGCATTGTAACCGAGATTGGCGAGAAGGTAACCCGCGTGAAGGTTGGCGATCGCGTTGCCGCGTGGTGGACCACGCACAGCGAATATAACTGCATCCCCGAAACTAAGGTTTTGAAGCTGGAGGAGAATGTTTCCTTTGCCGAGGCGGCACTTTGGCATATTGCCACCTTCCCCTTGGCCGCCATTCGTAAAACCAAGCTGGAGCTTGGCGAGAGCGCGATCGTTATGGGCATGGGCATCCTTGGCTTGATGGCGATTCGGCTTCTCTCTGCGGCAGGTGCGGCACCGATCATCGCCGTAGATCCCGTGGCAGAGAAGCGCGCTTTGGCGCTTTCTATGGGAGCGGACTATGCGCTGGATCCCTTTGCAGAGGATTTTGCAGATCGCGTGATCGCTTTGACGGGCGGCGGCGCCAAGGTTGCCATTGAGGTAACGGGCAACGGTAAGGCGCTCGATCAGGTGCTGGATTGTATGGCGAAATTCGGCCGCGTGGCGCTTCTCGGATGCACCCGCCACTCTGATTTTTCTATCAATTATTATAGTAAGGTGCACGGCCCCGGCATTTCTCTGATTGGCGCGCACACGATGGCAAGACCGCATGAGGAATCCTATCCCGGTTATTTCACCACGTATGACGATATGGTAGCGATTCAGCGCCTTGTATCGGCGGGCAGACTTTCCTTCTTGCCCCTTGTGGCCGAAACGCATTCACCCGCGGAATGCACCGAGGTTTACGATCGCTTGGGAAGAGAAAAGGCCTTCCCCGTCGTTCAGTTTGATTATAATCTTGCAAGGGAGGAAAAGTGATGAAAAAGATTCGTATTGCACAGATCGGCACGAGCGAATATAGCCACGGCTGTCCCGTTTTTAAAACGCTCGTGGATTGCCCCGACGTTTTCGAGATCGTTGGCTACGCGCTTCCCGAAAATGAAAGAGAGAAGTTCCCCGAGCAGGTAAAGGCCTTCGAGGGATATAAGGAAATGACCGTGGAGGAGATCCTCGCGGATGAAAGCATCGATGCCGTTACTGTGGAAACCGAGGAGATCTATCTCACGAAGTATGCGACAATGGTTGTAAATGCAAAGAAGCATTTACATATGGAGAAGCCCGGCGGACTTTCTCTGGCCGAATTCATCAACATGGTGGATACGGCAGAGAAGAACGGAACGGTGTTCCATAC
>JAZQWS010000372.1:0-1110 GCA_045632465.1 Eubacteriales bacterium | reverse complement strand
TGAGCGGAAGACTGGACGTTGCTCGCCTCCTTCGTGATGGCAAGAGCTATCAGGAGGTCTCGAAGCTCACGGGCGCCAGCACGGCAACGATCAGCCGCGTGAATAAATGCTTGAATTACGGAGCAGGCGGATACGCTATCGTTCTGGGCGAGGAGGTAAAGAAGGGTGACTGATATTCTTTCTATTATGTCAAAGGAAGAGCGCGCCGCGTTTTCCCTTTGCGCCCTGTATGAGGATGCGGGCTTTAAGAAGTACCGCATGAGCAAGTTTGAGGAATATGCGCTTTACGTGCAGAATAAGGATTTCCTCGTTTCCGAAAACGTTATCACCTTCACGGATACGGACGGAAAGCTTCTGGCTCTGAAGCCTGACGTAACGCTCTCTATCATCAAAAACACCCGCCCTACGGAGGGTGTCATGAAGGTATATTATAAGGAAAACGTTTACCGCGTTTCCAAGGGAACGCGTAGCTACAAGGAATTGATGCAGGCGGGCCTGGAGTGCCTCGGTGACGTAACCACCGAAACGGTGATCGAGGTGCTTGCTCTCGCGGCCAAGAGCTTGGATTCGATCTCCGAGCAAAACGTTCTGGAGATCTCGCATCTGGATATCGTTTCGGGCGTTCTTTCCACTCTCGCTGTCAGCGAGGAGGCGGCGCGCGAGATCCTTTTGCATCTCGGCGAGAAGAACGTAAACGGCGTGCGCGCCGTTGCGCGCCGCGAAAACCTCTCCGCGGTGCAAAGCTCTTTGCTTGAGCGCCTCGTTACTGTATACGGTGCGCCCGATAAGGTGCTTCCCGCATTGAAGGAGCTCGCGATCACGCCCGTTCTCTCTGCGGCCATCGCAGAGCTGGAAGCAATCGTTTCGGGGCTTGCCGCAATGGGAATTTCCGAAAAGCTGATCATCGATTTCTCGGTTGTCAACGATATGAATTATTATAACGGTATCGCCTTCAAGGGCTTTGTTTACGGTATTCCCGTGGGCATCCTCTCGGGCGGTGAATATGACGGGCTTTTGAAGAAAATGCAGAAAAACGAGAAGGGTATCGGCTTTGCCGTGTATCTTGACGAGCTTTCAAGACTTGGTGAAGCGAAAGGAGCAGCAGAATGA
>JAZQWS010000371.1:0-13270 GCA_045632465.1 Eubacteriales bacterium | reverse complement strand
AGAATAATAAGGAAAAAACGGAGTTGCAGCAAAATAAAGGGCGCTGAATGAAAAGGGGAGGATGCCCATCAAAGCATCCTCTCCTTTTTGTATGTAAACGATATTCAGTAGGGGAGGGGCTTGCTCCTCCCGTGATTATTTGTGGTATTTCTTACCCGCCATAATAGAAAAGGAGCGGTAGAGAATCTCCATCAGCGAAAGTCGCATCAGCTGATGCGGAAAGGTTAGCTTAGAGATCGAAAGGCGCAGATCGCAAGCGCGCTTCACGTTTTCGGAAAGTCCGTGCGATGAGCCGATCACAAGCGCAAGCTTGCCGCTCTTTGCGCTACCCCTTTCAAGCACCGAAGCGAGCGCCACGGAATCGTATTGCGTTCCCTCAACGCAGAGAGCAACCTTGTATGCATCCGGTGCAAGGCGGGCGAGGATCTTTTCTGCCTCTGCCTCCAAAGCGCGATCGATCGAGGCCGCATCGTCCTCGTTGGCAACGCGCTCCTCCTTGAGCTCATGGATCTGCACACGTGCATAAGCCGAAATTCTTTTCTTGTATTCCTCAATGCCGGCGCGCAGATAGTCCTCCTTCAGCGTGCCAACGGTGATGATATCCAGCGTCATTTTGCCCTCCGAATTCTTGCAAGCCGTGAAAGTCCAAGCGCAAGCGCCTCGCAAAGCGCATCAACGTCCTCTTTCGTGTTTCTGTGCGAGAAGCTAACGCGAATGCTGCTATCTGCCTCGGTCTCGCTTTGTCCGTAGGCCAAAAGCGCCTCCGAGGTGTGCCGTGCGGAGGAGTTTGAGGAGCAGGCCGATCCGGAGGAAACGCAGATTCCCTCCGAGGAAAGGAAATGCAGCATCGTCTCGCTCTTGATTGTCGAAACGGTCAGGCTCAGAATATGCGGCGCGGGAGAGGGGGTGATCAGCGGCAAAACCTCTGCAAGTCTTGCATCGGATGCAAGCTTCTCCAAAAGATATTTCCGAAGCCCTGCCGTGTATCCAACTCTATTTTGTAAATCCTTCTTTGCAATTTCGCAGGATTTTGCGAATGCCGCAACGCCCGGAACATTCTCTGTGCCGGAGCGATAACCGTTTTCTTGGCCGCCTCCGAGTATCATCGGAGCAAGTCCTCTCGTCTTGATCACGTTAGCGGAAATGTAAAGCGCGCCAACGCCCTTCGGTCCTTCGATTTTGTGGGAGGAAAGGGTAACCATGTCCGCGCCGATACCTTCGGGCGTGAAGGGGATCTTCATAAAGCTCTGCGTTGCATCCGCATGGAGCACCGCATCGGGGCATTTTGCCTTCATCATTGCCGAAAGCCTCGAAAGATCGTAGATCGCGCCGGTCTCGTTGTTGATCATCATCGCCGAAACCAGAACAACGTCGGGTGTAAGCATCTTTTCAAGTGCTTCGAAATCCAAAGCGCCGCCTCTTGTGGGAATCGTTTCGGTCTTATATCCCTCGGCGCGAAGCGCTTCCATTACTGCAGAAACGGAGGAATGCTCGCCTGCCGTGGTCAGAATCTTCTTTCCCTTGTAGCGATCCTTGGCGTGCGCTCTTCCGAAGATGGCAAGGTTGTTTGCCTCGCTTCCCGAGGCGGTAAAAATCAGCGTTCCGCTCTTTGCGCCGAGTGCCTTGAGGATCTCGCCTCTCGCATCCTTCAGCACCTTTTCCGCATCGAAGCCAACGGCGTGAAGGGAGGATGGGTTGCCGAAATGCTCTCGGCTGATCTCGATGTAGGTTGCAAGCGCCTCGTCGCAAATGCGCGTGGTCGCGCTGTTGTCAAGATAAATGGCAGGCTTCATCACAGCGCCACCTTTGCGATCATTTTCTGCACGGCGTCAATATGCGTAGCGTAAGCATCCTCGGTTGCCGTGAAGGTGAAAACGTAGCCCTTTCTGAGCAAAACGGGAATTTTCTCATGCACGAGAATCACTTGATAGGTGTGATAGCTTTGGCCGCGATAAGTGTAGGTGTATTCATAAACCAGCGCCGCATCTGCATTTCCGAAAACGGTCGTCTCGTTTTCCTTAATAACGGTGATCTCACCGTCCGTATAGCGCTCAAGATCGCTCTTGCGCTTGTTCCAGTAGTCGGAAACGACAACGCCGGTGTCCTTTGCCTCCGTCATATTCACGCTCGCCTTGCCGTCCGCAGAGGTCACCTCAACGATTCCGCCCGAAAGCGTGCATTCCCAAGTAGGATCCATGTAGAAATTGAAGCCTGCAAGCTTCTTTTCGGAAACGAGAAGATAGCCGTCCGCATCCTTTTCGTATTCGGTCTCCTCGGTCGATATCGTTGCCTTATCAACGAATTGCAGGCTCTCCAGGATCTCGTTCACATCCTCAATATGTGCGCCGAAATACGTGGTTTCCGCGTCCTTCAGCTCGTCGAGCGCCGTGTAGGTGAAAACGTAAAGCTCGCCCTTGTGTTCGCCGATCACCTGCATCACGCGGTAGGTCTGCGCATCCTTTTCATAGGGCTTGTAGGAATAGGTGTATTCATATCCCTTGGCGGAAACCGTTCCGAGCAGAAGGGAAACGCCCTCCTTTGCGAGTGTGTAATCCTCAAAAGGAATGTCTGCCATCGAATCCTTGAAATAGTTGTCAATATCCATGCCGTCGGGCTTTTGCACGCGCGTCATCGAAACGGAGGAGAGATCCAGCGTGGAAACGAAAGCGCCAACGATCTCGTCCATCGCGGTCAGCGTCCATTCCTCGGGAACGTAGAGATAAAAGCCGTAGGGCGCGCCGCCGGCGTATTGCATTCCCTCGGGAACCTCTGCGCCGTCCGGCAGATCGTTTCCGCAGGAGGCGAGAGAGAAGAGGGAGAGCAGGCAAAGCAAAAGGGCAACGATTTTTTTCATAGCAGATCCTTTCATTGTAACGTCTGTATCTTTTTGGAAGACCGAAATCAGCCCTCCGATTCCAAAACAAGGCGGCGAAAGCATTCGCCCCTCGCGGAAAAGTTTTCAAATTCATCAAAGCTTGTGCCGCCGGGGGAGAGCAAAACGGCGTCTCCTTCTGCGGCAATGCTTTTTGCAAAGGCAACCGCATCCGCAAGTCCCTGTGCGGGCGGCGGCAAAATTCCTCCGAACCCCTCCGCGCGCAAAAATTCCGTGGCCTCGCGCCCAAGCGGGCCAAAGCCGATCACCGCGCGGCATTTCTCGGAAACGCAGGGCATCAGGGGAGAAAGCGAGCAACCCTTGCCGAGCCCACCGAGAAGCAGGAGCACGGGGGCGGAAAAGGCGGACAAGGTTTCTCTTGTGCGGCTTGGCGAGGAATCGATCGAGGAATCGAAGTAACTCACTCCGCCAAGCGTCGCGATCCTCTCGCACCGATGCGCAAGCGGAAGGAAGCTGCGTATCTCTTCGGCGCTGTCTTTCGTAACGTAGCCCGCCGCCATCGAAAGCGCGCAGAGCAGATTTTTTAGATTGTGTTTTCCCGAAAGCGGGAAAAGAGATAAAGGAAGCAGGAGCTGTCCGTTTTCAAAAACGCATTCGTCCTTGATGCAGTAAGCGAAATCCGCTCCTTTTTTCGCCACTTCTTTTTCGCTCATTTCGATCGAATAAACGGCAAAGGGTGACTTTTTTACAAGCGAGGCAAGCATCGGCTCGTCGAGCGACAAAACCGCCTCGCGCGCGTTTTCATAAAGCGAAGCCTTCGCCTGCGCGTATTCGTGCATGCCTTTATGCCAGTTGAGATGATTTTCCGTGAGATTGGTGATCACGGCGCGCTCGCACCTCGGCGTGTAATGAAAAAGCTGAAAGCTCGATAGCTCGATCGCATACGCCTTGTGCGAAAGCGCAAGAAGCGGCGTCAGCGGCCGCCCGATGTTTCCCGCGGCGGGAATCTCCGCGCCCATTGCGGCGGATAAAAGATGTGAAAGGAGCGCGGTCGTCGTGCTTTTTCCGTCCGATCCCGTCACCGCAAAGCATTTTGCCGCCGCGTCCCGAAAGAAGATTTCTGAGTCCGAAAGAATGCGCGTGCCGCGCGCTCTTGCCGCTTCGATCTCCTCTCGGTCGGGGCGCACGGAGGGGGATAGGATCAGCGCATCCTCCGTGATGTCATCGAGATACCCATCGCCGCACCGAACGGCGTAGCGCGGATGCGCGGCCGTCTTTTCCGTGCGGATCGAAAGGGAAATATTTTTCTTGCAATCCTCGAGGTAGGATAAAACGCCGAGACTTGATGTTCCGAGGCCAACGAGGCCGATTTTTTGACAGTCCTTCAGGGCGGTGGGAAGAAAAACACCCATGCAAAGCTCCCCTCTCGGTTGTCGTTACGATATCATTATAGCTGAAAACGCATGTCTTTGCAACCGAAGGGGTAAAAATTTACAAATAAAACTGAAAATATTTTACAAAGCCCACTCGCCGTCCCTGAAGATCGCGATCTCTTTTCCGTCTCTCGTTTTAGCGGTGATGGAAAGATCGGGCGTTCCGATCATGAAATCCTCGTGCACGATGGAATCGTTGATTCCGCGCGCGTGGCACTCATCCTCGGTGTATTTTTCGTAGTCCTTCAGCGTGTTGGTGAAGCCCATGCCAAGTGCCAGATGGCAGGCCGCATTTTCATCAAAAAGCGTGTTGTAGAAAAGGATGCCGCACTTTCTGATGGGGGAGGAGTAGGGAACGAGCGCGCATTCGCCAAGATAGGGCGCACCCTCGTCCATAGAAACGATCTCGCGCAGGAGCGCCTCGTTCTTCTTTGCGCCGAGGTCAACCACCTTGCCGCCCTCGAATTTCAGCCAGAATTCATCGATCAGCTGTCCGTCGTAGGAGAGGGGCATGGAGGAATAAACGATGCCCTCGGCCGCGCCGCGCTTCGGAGAGGTGAAAACCTCCTCGGAGGGGATATTGGGGTTGAAGCTGCAGCCCTCAATGGTCTTTTCCTCGCCCGCGCAGAACGTTCCGTCCGCAAGCAGACCAACGGTCAGATCCGTGCCATTGCTCGCCGTGTAATGAAGGCTTTCAATGCCGAGATCGTTGAGGATCTTGCATTTTTTCGCGAGATCGCGGTTGTGCTTTTTCCATGCGGTCACGGGATTTTGCGTCACGCGCGAGGTGTCAAGAATGGCGCGCCAGAGCTTTTCAACAGCGGCTCTCTCGCTCATCTCGGGGAAGAGCTTTTTGGCCCAGGCCGCTCCCGCAACGGCGGCGATGCACCACTGATAGTGGTTTTCCATCTTCATGCGGATCGGCTTGATCTGCTTTTGGCGGCTGGCAAGTCCCTTGGAATATTTCGCCTGGTCGATGCCCGCAAGTCCGTCGGGATCTTCGGAAAGAAGAAATATCTTGGCGGGCAGAGTTTCTGCCTGGTATTCCCATTTCTTCAAAAACCAGGGCTCAACCTCGCCGAGCGTTTCCTCCGAGCAGAAGGCAACGTCTAAAGCCGTCAGGGGCTGATGGTTAAAGTTAACGCTCACCTTGGAGGCACCTGCCTTGTAGCATTCCTCTGCCAGCATGGTAACGAAGGCGGGCTGATCCAACTCCGCGTAAATAGCAACGCGCTGTCCCTTCTGCACGTTTGCACCAACGGTGGCGATCAGATGCGCGTATTTTCTGAGTCTTGCTTCATTCATTTTAAGAAATCTCCTTTATTTAGTATGAGAGCCGCCTTGGCGGCCGTCCGTTTTTATTTTGCAAGCTCGGCAAGCAGGCAAACGAGGTAATCGTAAACCCTTGCCGCGGAGGAGAGGGAAAGCGTCTCCTCGGGGGTGTGAATGTTTTTGTTATCGGGGCCAAAGGATATGGAATCCAGCCCGGGGCGCTTCTCGGCGAAAATGCCGCATTCCAGCCCCGCGTGAATGATCGAAACGGTCGGCTCACTCTTGTATCTGTGGCGGTAAACCGAAACGCAAGCTTCGCGCAAGGGGGAATTTTCCGCATATTCCCATGCGGGATAAATGCCGTCGATCACGGCAGAGCCGCCGATGGCCGCCGCGCATTCCTCCATTTTCTTTTCCAGCACTTTTCGGCTTTTGTCAACGGAGGAGCGGAGCGCAAAGGAAAGCACCATTCCCGCATCCGTTGTCGCGATCCTTCCGAGATTCAGCGAGGTCTCGGGGATCGTTTTTAAATTTTTATCCATGGCGAGAATGCCGCGCGGCATTGCGAGGATCGCCCGAATCAGAGCCGCACTTTCCTTATCACCCATGCAGGCGCTTTTTTCGCCCTCTCGGAGCGAAATTTTTGCATCACCAACGAAATTGGTCTCATTTGTCAATATAAGTTTACAAATTTCGTCTATTTTTTCAAGATCCGAATCGCACCGGAATGTTGCGGAGGCAAAGGTTGGAATCGCGTTGGAGGCCTCGCCTCCCTCTATGCTTGCAAGTCGGATCGGAATTTTTTTGTCGATTCCGTCCAGCATGGAAGCAAGAAGCAGGATCGCGTTTGCGATCCCCTTGTGAATGTCCGCGCCGCTGTGTCCGCCGGGCAAGCCGCAAAGCGAAAGCGTAAGGCAATCCATCTCGCTCTCTCGCTTCATGGGAAGCGTAAGCGTCGCGGTGCTTCCGCCCGCGCATCCTGCGGTAAAAATTCCTTCCTCGTCGGAATCGAGATTGATCAGCATATCGCCCGTGATCGCATCGTTTGCAAGTGCCGTCGCGCCGAGAAGTCCAACCTCCTCGTTGGAGGTGAAGATGGCTTCGATTGCGGGATGCGAAAGCGTTGCATCGTCCAAAACGGCAAGAATATAGGCCATGCCGATGCCATCGTCCGCGCCGAGCGTCGTACCCTTTGCGGAGAGGGAATCTCCCTCGCGCAGAAGCGTCAGTCCCTCGTTTTCATCAAAAACGGCATTTGGATCGGCCTTGGCGAAAACCATGTCGGTATGCGCCTGCAGGATCAGCGTTTTTTCGCTTTTTGCATCCTTGCTTGCCGCCTTTCGGATGATCACGTTGTCTGCTTCGTCGCGCAGATAAAAAAGCTCGCGTATCTCGGCAAAGCGGCAGAGATAATCCGCGATCGGCGCGGTGATAAAGGATCGCCTGGGGATCTTCGATATTTCTTCAAAAAAATGCAAAACCCGTCCGAGCGCGGGTGTATCGTGAATTTCTTGCATAGAAAGCTCCCAAAGTATTTTACATATATTTTATCTTATTTTATAAAATTTTTCAACAGGTTTGTTGACAATATTGAAAAAAAGTTGTAAAATAAAGAAAAAACACCGCCCTCGCATCTATTTTTATTTCCCAAAGGGCAGAAAGCAGAGATTTTTATGTACGCAAACTCGCTTCTTAAGTTTATTCAAAGCATTCCATGCGCCCCTTTCGCCGTGAAAACAGCAGAAGCACGCTTGATCGAAAACGGCTATAAGAAAGCGAGCGAAACGGAGATCGCCTCGCTCGGCGCGGGTAAATATTATTTCATTCGCGGCGGCGCCTCGATCGTTGCTCTCTCGATCCCCGAGATGCCGAAGCGTTGTGTCATCGCCGCGGCGCACACGGATTCGCCCGCAATGCGCGTAAAAATGGGTGTCGGCCGCGTTGGCTCGTGTGTCACCATTCCCGTGGAAAGATACGGCGGCTCGATCCTCTATTCCTGGTTTGACCGTCCTTTGTCCGTTGCCGGCCGCGTGATGGTAAAAAACGAGCAGGGATTTGATGAGCGCCTCGTCAACGTAGACCGCGCCCTCTGCCTGATCCCCAATCCCGGCCTTCAGGCGCCGAACAATGCCGGCACGGGTGCTACCTTCAACATGGCAAAGGATATGCTTCCTTTGCTCTCGGTTGGCGGCAAGGAAGGTGACCTTCTTGAAACCGTTGCGCAAGCAGGCGGCTTCTCTCCCGAAAGTATTCTGAGTCACGATCTTTTCGTCTACGTGCGCGACGGCGGCACAACCGTTGGCAAAAACGAGGAGCTGGTTCATGCCCCTCGCCTTGACGATCTTGCCTGCGCCTTCGCCGCCACCGAAGCGTTTTTCACCGCGGCAGACGGTGACACGCTGAAGGTTCTCGCTCTCTTCGATCATGAGGAGGTCGGCTCCTCCACCGAGCGCGGCGCGGATTCGGATTTCCTTTCCCGCCTCCTCTCGCCCTTCTTTGCGCGCGGCGGCTCCGCCTTCATGGAAAGCAGCCTTCTCGTGAGTGCCGACAATGCGCACGCCGTGCATCCGAACCATCCCGAAATTTCAGACACGTCGAAAACGCCTGTCCTCGGCGGCGGCGTTGCCCTCAAATGGAGCGCCTCGCATAGCTATGCCACCGATGCGCGCTCTGCCGCCATCTTCACCTCGGTTTGCGAGAAGGCAGGCGTTCCGCTCCAGACCTATCAGAACCGCGCAGACATTCGCGGCGGCTCAACGCTCGGCTCGATCGCGGATACGCATCTCGGAATCCCTGCCGTGGATATCGGAATCCCTCAGCTTGCGATGCACGCGGCGGTTGAAACCTGCGCCCGCGCAGACGTCACGGCTATGGTAAACGCCATCCGCGCCGCCCTCGAAGCAAAAATTATAAAAACCGAAAGCGGCTACACGATCGCATAAGCAAAAAAAGACGAAGAATTTTGCAACCTCCAAAATTCTTCGTCTTTTTTCATCCCTTCAGGCAAATCTCCTCATAGGTTTTCTTCATATAGGCCTTATTCAAAACCGCCTTTTCGCCCATCTCGCAAAGGTCGGAAAACACCTTATCAACGAAGGCGATGGATTTTTCATTCGTATGCACCTTGTTGCCGTAGCGGCGAAAATGCTCCAAGGCCATCTCGGGCTTATAGGATTTTCCGCGATAGATCTTCGTTGCCGCCAGCTTGTCGCAAACGCATTCAACAGCGAATTTGTAGGGAACTAAAGGCGGCACCTTGCAATCCTCGTCCACCCAGTATTCAAGATGATGCTTGTTTCGTCCCTTGTGGTGGAGCCATGCCATGGAAACTCCCTTTGCTTCGCGGCAAACTGCCAAAGGGGATCTCGCGCCGTGAAAGTATCGAATGCTTTCGAAAAACTCGGTCGGCGAGAATTTTGAAAGATCGTGAACGATGCCGCGAAAGGGAATTCCGCATTTTGCGCAATGGATAAAAACTGCCCATTTGTGCCGTGAAACAAGCATAAAATGCTTGAATGTTTTTTTGATCATAAAGCAATCTCCTTTGAATGGTTTATGCTTCCGCTTCAAAAAGCGATCGTGCTGTCTCGTAAACCATGGTGTAGTAGGCCGCGGTCGCCTTTGCGTTCAACTGTGCGGGCGGCGCGATCTCCATGTTAAACGTTCCCTCGTATCCGATCTCCGTCAAAGTATCGGCAAAGGCCTTGAAATCCAATGCCTTCGTGAAGCAGGGGGGGAGATGCAGATCGTATCCCTTCGTGTTGGAATGCACGTGCAGAGCCTTCACGCGCCTGCCGAGCGCCTTCAGCATTTCGATCGGATCTTGCCCTCTTGCAATGGCGTGTCCCGTGTCTAAGCAAACGCCGATGTGGTCATCGGAAAAATGCTCGGTGTAATAAAGCAGATCTTCCGCCGTGGTAAGATAAATGTCCGAGCATTCCTTGCCATATAGATTTTCGATCGCAAGCGTAACGCCGGCTTCCTTTGCGACCGGCAAAAGCCTTGCGAGCAGATCGAGATTCTTTTTGCGGCTTTCGTCTCTCGTTTCCTCAAAATACAGATGGATCACGGTGATGGGGCAGTTCATTTTTGCCGTCATTCGGATCTCTTTTTCAAATATGGGAAGCATATACGCGAGAAACGCCTCGTAGCTTCCGTCGCCAAGCGGCGGCAAGTGGCTGGGATAATAGGTCAGATGTGTCTGGCAAACGGTAAAGTTTGCCTCGCGGATCTTCTCGTATTTTTCGGAAAACACGCGGTCGATCTCATCGGAAAGAATGAAATCGCGCGCATTCCAAAGCGGAAATTTTACGTCAAGGCTATCATATCCGATGCCCTTCAGCTCCGCATAAAGATCCTTTTCGCGAATGGAAATGTGCATTTTGTTTCTCCCTAAAATTTAATCCGCCGTCTTTTCCTTGTAGATCAGAAGCGCGAGCGCAACCGCCGCAATGCCGGAAACGATCTTTCCAACGATCATCGGAAGAATGTAGCTCTGGTCAAAAGCCATCGTAAACGCCATATGGCTTCCGAAAACGAAGGAGGCAGAAACCGCAAATGCGGCGTTCAGCACGAGTCCCTTCTTATCCATTTTTTCGGCAACGCCGAAGGAGGATGCATTTGTAACGAGGCTGCCGAGCAGAGCAAGCGCGGAAACGGTGTTGATGCCGAGCCTTTTGCCCATCAGATTCAGGGGCTTGTCAAGAAGCTTGGAAATGACGAACATCGCAGGAAGCATGCCCGAAAGCGTAACGCAAGCGTTGGCGCAAATGAAAGCGCCGTTTTCAAAGGTATCAAAGTGCGGGCTGATCGTGATCTTGGTCAGGAAGGTGAAAATGGAGATCAAAAGACCGGCGATGCCGAGCCACTTCATAAACGTGCCGAATCCTTTGAAAACCTTGATGCATCTCTTGGGCGCTAAAATCAAAGCCGCGCCGATGCCGAAGGAAAGAAGGATCAGCGGGAGAAGATTGAAAAGCAAGGTAAAGAATCCGATGCCGCAAATCAGTCCGCCAACGATCGAGCCGATAGGCACCGTTGCAATGCCGCAGATCAGACCGAAAAAGAGCTCCTTGTGCTGCTCTGCCTTCACAAGACCGAGAGAGAAGGGGATCGTGAAGGAGATAACGCAGCCGAGCATCGAGGAAACAACGAAGGCGTTGAAATCGCCGATCTCCTCGGAAATGCAGATGCTCTGCGCCAGCGTCATGCCGCCCATATCATTGGCAAAAAGCGAGGCGGGAATCACGGAAGGATCGATCTTGAAGATCTGATAAAATCCGTCAAACACGGGCGCGAGCCAAGCGCCGATCGCGGGCGCAACCACGAGCATACCGAGCATCGAGAGTGCCATCGGGCAGAAAAGCGAAAAAGCTCTTTTGAATTCCTCGCCGATGCCGAATTTATTGCCGATCAGAAAATCAATTGCGCCAAGCACCGAAAATATCAGAACAAAAATTGAAATCACACTCATAAAACTACTTCCTTAAATCCGTCTTTTGTAAAGATCCATCTTGAGCCGAAGCCCGCCGCCGAAAGGATCTCGCGTGCCTCTCCGAAATTGCAATCCAAATAATCCTTGTTGTGGCAATCCGAGGTAATGATCGCGCCGAAGCCAAGCGCCTTGAATTCGCGCAGAAAATCCATCGCAGGGTAGGGGAGCGCCTTGTATCCGCGCGCGATCGCCCCGGTGTTCACCTCAAAAAACGGAATTTTTCCGCAAAGCGCATGGATCGCCTCTAAACCGTAATTCAGATATTCGTGCGAGGATGCATCAAAGAATTTTCCCGCATCGTTATTCTTGCTTGCAAGATCAAAATGTCCGATAATGTCAAAGCTTTTGCGCTCGGGCAGTCTTGCCACGGTCTCAAAATATTTTTTCGCAAAGGCAAGTCCGTTGCCGCCGAAATAATCGTTTATATAATCTCTCGTCGAGTCAAGTCCGTTATCGAAGGTCGCGATTTTTTTGCCGCAGTCAAGATAATGCACCGATCCGATCAGATAATCGTATGCATCTGTTTCGTCCTCGGAATAAAAATCAAATTCCAGCCCGCAGAAAATATCGATCGTCCCCTCGTATTTTTTTGCAAGAGCGCGGATCTCTTTTCTGTAAAGCACCGCCTTCTCGGGCGTCAGCTGGTGCGGATAGGCGGAATATTTGCTGAGGTCGGAATGCTCGGAAAAGCCGAGCGAATCAAAGCCTCTCTCGATCGCTTCAAGAACGATTGCCTCCGGCGCATCCTTTCCGTCCACGTAGCTCGTATGTGTATGTAAATTCTGTTTGTTCTGCAAAGCGTGTCACCCTCTTATATGGAATAAAAATACATTTCATCTAAGTATTGTAGCATATTTTGTCGCCGATTACAAGAGAATATTCGAAAAAAGAGAGGGCAGCTCAAAATGAACTGCCCCCAAAAGTTTTATTCGCCTTTATATCCCCAAACAACGGGGCGCTCTTCGCGATTCCAACGAGAGTTCCAGCCACTCGGTTGGGATTCTGCTTCGCAATAAATCGTGAGCGAGGAGCATCCTTGGAAAACGTCGTACTGAATGCTTGTCACGGAATCCGGGATCACTATGCTCGTCAAAGATCGGCAATGTTCGAACGCCCGCTCGCCGATGCTTGTCACGCTATCGGGAATGACGATGCTTTGGAGCGATAAGCATGCAAAAAATGCGCTTTTTTCGATCGAGGTTACGGAATTTGGAATCACAAAGCTCGTAAAAGTGCAATTGCCGAATGTGTCGGCTTCGATCGTTGTAACGCCTTGGGGAATGGTAAAGCTTTCGAGCGAGGTGCAATTGGAGAATGCCCCTCTTCCAATGCTTGTCACGCTATCGGGAAGGTCGATGCTTTTAAGAGAGGTACAATAACGGAATGCGTACGTGCCGATGCTTGTCAAGGTTGTGGGAATCGATATGCTTTCCAAAGCATAACAATATGCGAACGTCGAGTCTCCGATGCTTGTCAAGCCATTGGGAATGGTAATGCTTTTGAGCGCGTTGCAATTGAAGAAAACGCTACTGCCAATGCTTGTAATGTTATTTGTAAGGGAAAAATCGGTGAGCGATTTGCAACCGTAGAAAGCAGCATCCTTGATTTCTTTCACGCCATTTCCGCCGGTAACGCGGACAAGCGAGCTACAATCGTAGAATGCGCTCATGCCAATTTTTGTAACGCTGTCGGAAATAGTAATGTCGGTGAGCGCGGTGCAACCGTAGAAAGCATAATTTTCGATTTCTCGCACGAGCCCTCGGATGATAACGCTCGTTAGCGTTTTGCAGTTGTAGAACACATAAGAGGGAACGCTTCCGCCGTTAACGGTCACGGAGACGAGACTTTTCGGGATGTAGAAGGTGGTTAGCGCGGTGGGATTCTTTTGTTTGATAGCAATAGAATTTTCGTAGCTGTTAGTACCAAAGAAAACGCCTAACGGATATGTTTCGCTTGTGCTTTTGCCTTCAAAAGAAATCGTAAGGCTTGTCATCGCGGAGCAGCCGAAGAAAATAGAGTCTCCGAGATTTTCTATATTATACGGAATTGTAATGCTCGTCAGCGTGTTGCAATTTTCGAAAGCGCGATCTCCAATGCTTGTCACGCTATTGGGAATGATAATATTTTCAAGCGCGGTGCAATGCCGGAATGCCTCCGCGCCGATGCTTGTTAAGCCGTCGGGCATGGTAACGTTTTTCAAAGCGTCGCAATGATTGAATACTGCGTATCCGATGCTTG
>JAZQWS010000370.1:0-8004 GCA_045632465.1 Eubacteriales bacterium | reverse complement strand
TTAAGTCTGATTTTTACTGCCATTGTTTTTTCCTCCAAAAAAGTTGTGTTTTTTATTTTTATAATTTTTAATTATAAACGTGATAAATTTAGAAGGGAAGCTTCAGCCCGGAAAGGCCGCGCATCTTTTTGCCGCTGAATTGCTTCATCATCTTGCGCATCTGGTCAAATTGCTTGAGAAGCTTGTTAACGTCCTCAACGCTTGTGCCTGAGCCCAGAGCAATGCGCTTTCTTCTGGTTCCGTTGATGATCTCGGGATGCGTGCGCTCCGCCTTCGTCATCGAAAGGATGATCGCCTCGGTGCGCTTCATCTGGTTTTCGTCCACCTGCGCATCCTTGAGCGCGCCGGGCTTAACGCCGGGAAGCATACCGATCAGTTGCTCGATATTGCCCATCTTCTTGAGCTGTTGCATCTGCTCAAGGAAGTCGTCGAGTGTAAAGGTTTGCTTGAGAAGCTTTTGCTCCAGCTCCTTTGCATTCTTTTCGTCAAAAGCGGCTTCCGCTTTTTCAATCAGCGAAAGAATGTCGCCCATGCCGAGAATTCGGGAAGCCATTCGATCGGGATGGAAGGGCTCGATGGCATCCATCTTTTCGCCTGTACCGATAAACTTAATGGGCTTGCCGGTGATATATTTAACGGAAAGCGCCGCGCCGCCGCGGGTGTCGCCGTCCATTTTTGTCAAAACAACGCCGGTGATATCAAGAAGCTCGTTGAAGGTTTTTGCAACGTTAACGGCATCTTGGCCGAGCATTGCGTCAACGGTGAGAAGGATCTCGGTCGGCTGCGTTGCCGTCTTGATCTTAACAAGCTCCTCCATGAGCTCCTCGTCGATGTGAAGTCGGCCCGCCGTGTCGATGAACACCATGTCGTGTCCACCCTTGATCGCCGCCTCAACGCCGGCCTTTGCGATCTCAACGGGAGAAACCTTTGTTCCGAGAGAGAAAACGGGAACTCCAACGCTCTCGCCAACGATCTTGAGCTGATCGACGGCCGCAGGGCGGTAAACGTCGCAGGCAACGAGCAGGGGAGACTTGCCCTTCTGCTTATACATGGCGGCAAGCTTTCCGGTGTGCGTGGTTTTACCCGCGCCCTGAAGACCAACCATCATGATGATCGTCGGAGGCTTCGGACTGATGGTGAGCTTCGTTGTATCCGCGCCCATCAGCTTTATGAGCTCTTCGTTAACGATTTTAACGATCTGCTGCGCGGGAACGAGGCTCTCAAGAACCTCAGAACCAACCGCGCGATCGGTAACGCTTTTAACAAAATCCTTAACAACCTTGAAGTTTACGTCGGCTTCCAGGAGCGCAAGCTTAACTTCGCGCATGCCCTCTTTGACATCGGCTTCGGTTAGCTTACCCTTGTTTCGAAACTTCTTAAAGGCGCCTGCCAGCTTTTCTGTCAGATTTCCGAACATATCAAACTCCTTTGTTAATTATTGTATTTGTTGCCTCAGCAATCGCGGCCGCGGCATTTTCAGCCGAGATCTCGCCGCTTGTCAGCTGCTCTGCAATGCGAAGCAGGGAGAGCGCCGATGCGCGGATCTCGCCGTGATGATTGGCAAGGCCGAGCTTTTCTTCCAGAAATAAAAGGTGCTCCTCGCCTTTTTTTATCAGGTGGCGAACGCCTTGTCTGGAGATCCCCTCGCCATCTGCGATTTCGGAGAGCGAGAGATCGTCATCGTAATAGGCATCCATAACGGCTCGCACGCGCTCATCCAGCACGTCGCCATAGAAGTCGAGGAGGTATGAAATTTTCATATTCTTCTCAAACATAAGCGCTCCTATCACGGTGTAAAGCAATTTACTTTACAAGTATAACAGATTTTTTCTTTTTTGTCAAGCACTTTCAAAAAATATTTTTCAATAAACGAAAAAAATTCAAAAAACCACTTGATTTTTTGCAAAATATATGTTATAATAGGCAAGTATGAAAAAAGGAATCGGGTGTCGTCAGTTCGACAGGATGGACCCTCTCAGCCGTCTTGCAGAAGTGAAGCACGGATTGCTTCAAAATTTTAAGGAGATTGAAAATGGCAAACATTAAGTCCGCAAAAAAGCGTATCCTTGTAAACCGCGCTAAGGCTCTCAAGAACCAGATGCTCAAGTCTGCTCTTAAGACTGTTATTAAGAAGTTCAACGCTGCTGTTGACGCAGGCGACAAGGCTGCTGCTTCCGAGCTTTACAAGTTGGCTGTTAAGAAGGTTGACCAGGCCGTTGCTCATGGTATCCTTCACAAGAATAACGCCGCACACAAGAAGTCTGAATTCACCATCAAGTTTAACAAAATGGCATAATATGAAAAGATCCGCTGCTTAACCCACAGCGGGTCTTTTTGTATCCTTTATATGTATTTAGGAAGAAAAAAGCGGAAAGCCGCGCGAAATCATGCGCCGCCTTCCGCTTTTCTTTTAGAATTTCATCCCTTGTTTTTTCTTAATTCTCTCGGCAAAACGCCAAAGTAGGAATAAAAACGCTTAGAAAAATAAGATGGCGTATTGAAGCCGCAGGCAAAAGCGATCTCCTGAAGCGTTTGCTCGCTATGCAGGATCAGATATCTTGAGTGGATGAGTCTTAGCTTCAAAACGTATTGAGCGGGCGTTTCGCCAATCTCCTTTTTGAAGCGTTTGATCAAATAATTTTCCGTAAGATGCAGATGTGTCGCTATATCTCGGACGGAAATGTTTTCGGTAAAATGCATCGATATATAATTGCAGGCGTCTTTGATGTGCTGATTTATGCTATTGTTTTCGGTTTCGCTTCGGTTATGTCTTGCCGCATCGCAAAGTGTCAGCAGAATGAATTCCTTTATATATTGATTTTGCAGATTTTTGTCTGAGGCGTTTGGATAGGAGCAGGAGGCGAGCTTTTCCATAAGCGCCTTAAGTTCATCAAAGTGATAGGGATGAAAAACGGAGGGGATCATATCCAGCTCTTCGAATTCGCAAATTCTTTGGAGCCTTCCCGCAACGGGTCTGAAAATGTTATTTTGGTTCAATGCTTCCTCGGAAAAATCCAGTGTGAGAACGAACATATTGTAATCGCCTGTTCCCGAGGTGATCTGCCCGGGCTTTCTGAAGATCAGGCAGCGCTCCGTTTCAGGATAAACAGTTCCGTCCAAACATATTTTGTGTTTTCCGTCAAGATAAAGATCGAATTCGTAGTTGGTAACGGTTCTTTTATCGGCCTTAGCGCATTTGGATGCAAAGTGCATGCATTCCAAAACGTTTGGTGTGAGTAGCATTCAAAACGCCTCCGTGATTAATAATGTTATATAATTATATCACAAAAACTTGATTAAGTCAATAATAAGCATATTTTGTTGCATTGTAAGGCGTTTTCCTTTCTTTTATAATTTCTTCCTTATGATATAATATAATTGAATTTTATAATAAGGGGAGTTTCTTTGATGAATAGCGCCTTTTTAACGATGGATTCGGGCGGTAGCAAAACCAAGCTTGCTTTATACAGCATCGGCGGCGATCTGATACGTGAGCGTATTGCTCAAGGTTTCGGAACGGCGGAGGATAGCGAAAACGTTTTATCCGAAGCTATAGCGGTTTTGTCCGATTTTTGTAAAGGATACTGCGTTTCTCCCGTGATATGCAATCTTGGCGGAAAAAATAAAAAGCAAATGGCAATAACGCTGAAGGCGGCATTTCCCGATGCCGAAATTAATGTATTCCGCGAATCGGAGGGAACGATCGGATTGGCACTTTGCGAAAAATATTCTTCCGACGTGGTGCTGATGGCAGGCACTGGATCGATTGCCATTGCCAAGATTGGAGAAAAAGCCGTGGTGTGCGGCGGTTGGGGTGCGAATATCAGCGATAAAGGATCCGGATACCAGTTGGGGCTCGATGCGATTCGGCTGGCGCTCGAGGAGCTCGACGGCACAGAGGTGCTTTCACTTCTCACGAAATCCTTAACAGGGATCAGTGGGGCGCCCGGAATCATGACCGCCGAGGAATATTGCGCCTTTCGCGATAGCGTAAGAAAAGCGCTCGCGCCCTTTGATCGCGCGCATATCGCAAGCTATTCTAAAAAGGTATATGAATGCGCCTTGCAGGGGGACGAAAAAGCAACCGCGTTATATGAGCGCACGGGAATGGATCTTGCGGATATAGTGATCTCTGCGGCCCAAAAGGGCGCAATCGAACTTCGCGGCGTAGTTGTAAACGGCGGCATGGTAAACGCGAGGGAATTTTGGCAAAGCGGCTTTGAGAAAAGGCTGTTTAGCATATACGGAAAAATAAAAATACATTATCTCACAAGCGGTATTGATGATGCTATGTGTGATATGGCAAAAAGAATGATAAAAGGAGAGTAAAAAATGTTTCCAAAAGGACTGATAGTTTCCAGCCAGGCGCTGGAGGGGAATCCCATGAAAAGCACGGAAAAGCTTGCTTCCATGGCAGAGGCGGCCGCTATAGGCGGTGCATCTGCGCTTCGCGTAGACGGCGCGGAAATGGTGAGGGAGCTGAAGCAGAGAACGAACGTTCCGATCATTGCGATTCATAAGATCCGCGATGCAAGCGGTCGCATTGTTATCACACCAACCTTTGCCGCCGCAAAAGCGCTTTGCGATGCAGGCGCAGAGATTGTTGCCTTGGATGCAACCTTTTATCCGAGTGAGCTTAAGGAAGATCTTGGAACGTTGATCCGCCGCATCCATGAGGAGCTTGGTGCTATGGTAATGGCGGATATCAGCACAGCAGAGGAAGCGCGCGCCGCCGCAGAGCTTGGCGCGGATGCCGTTTCCACCACGCTTGCGGGCTATGTTCCGGGCGCTTTGCACGCAAAGAATGAGCTTTACACACCGAATTATCCGTTGATTAAAGAAATTGCAGATATGAAGCTTCCTGCCGCCTTGGTGGCAGAGGGCAGATTTTGGACGCCCGAATCTGTCGTGGAGGCGATGCGTCTCGGTGCGGATGCCGTCGTGATTGGAAAAGCTATCACAAATCCCATGGCAATCACGAAATATTTCGTTTCGAGAATAGGAGAACTGCTGTGAAAAATATATCCGAGAAATTTTTAGTTGGCGCAATGTATGCGCCCTTTTGCCGCACGCGCCATGCGCCGATCGAGGAGTGGGAGCGCGATATCCAATGGATGGCCGATCTTGGCTACACCTGCCTCCACGGCTTTGCCGAGTGGCACGATATCGAATACGAAAAGGGAAAATTCGATTTTTCCAAGGTCGATCACCTCGTGGAATGCTGTACGAAGGCCGGCATTGTTCCTATCATCAATGTGGCAACGCAAAACAGCGTTGGATTCTATTCTCCTCGTTGGCTAATGGAGGAGCTTCGCGATTGCGAGGGGTATGTGGATGCCGACGGAAAGCGCCCGCATCACAGCGAATACGTCGTTCCTTGCCTTGATGATCCCGCCTATCAGAAATATGCGCATCGCTTCCTTGCCGAGGTTGCAAAGCATTTTGCGGGCGATGCCCGCGTTGGCGGCTACGTTCTTTGGGGCGAGCCAACGATGAATAGCTACGTATCGGGCGGTCGCATCTGCTATTGCGCGCATACCCTGAAAAAATTCCGTTCCTTCCTGGCCGAAAAGTATCGAAAGATCGAAAATCTGAACGAATGCTGGGGAAGTGAGGGCCCCTCCTGCTACGAAAGCTTCGATGCAGTTTATCCTCCTACAGGACATGGCCGTCACAGAGGCGGATTCTGCTCTTGGGATGATTTCTGCGAATTTATGGAGCAAAATCTTGCAGGGCATATCATCGAGGCCGACCGCATTTTCAAGGCAAATGGTGCGCTTCAGCCAACCGTAACCGAAATGCTCCCGGGCATTGCCAATAATATCGATTCTTGGAAGCTTGCAAAAACCTCGGATATCGTTGGCATCAGTCTTTTCGGAAAGCCAAAGCGAACCACCTCGCTCTTTATGAGCGTTTCCTCCAGCCTTGCCAAAGCGGAAGGGAAAAGCACCTTCGTTATTGAAGCAGGCGGCGGCTCGATCAAATTTGATAACCCTCAGCTTTCCTATGCACCGCAAACCTTCACTCCCTCGGCCGAGGAGCTGAAAACCACAGTTTTGATGCGCGCAGGCTTCGGAACGCGCGGCGTTATGTTTTGGTGCTGGCGTCCGCGACTCAGTGACCTTGAGGGCAATGATTACGGTATGTGCCGCCCGGATGGAAAGCCTTTGAAGCGCACGAAGGAGCTTGGCAAGCTTTCCCGCCGTATGTACGAGCTTTCGGATGTCTACGCATCGGGTGTGCGAAAGAGCGATGTTGCTATTTTTATGTCGCAAAAGATCAATCATCTTGCGGCGGCCGAGCGAATGGACGAATGCTACAAGAATGCCTTGATCGGTGCAAACGCCATGCTGACCGACCTGCATATCAATTCTGATTATATCACGGATGATGGAATTCAGAACGGAACTTTGGAAAACTACAAGGTTCTTTTGCTTCCTTGTAGCTACATAATTTCAAAGGAAACTGCGGAAAAAATAGAGCAGTTTGTTAAAAACGGCGGTCGCGTAATCGCGGATTACATTCTTGCCGAAAAGATGCCCGGCGGATTCTGCTATACCTCCTTGCCCGGCGGCGGACTTGATCGGGTGTTTGGAATCGAGCGCGAGGACGTTCTTTCCATTGCGCATAAAACGATGCAAAGAGAGAATACCTTCGGCATCAGCATCGGAGATTTCGTTGAAGAATTGATCCTGACGGATGCAAAATGCATCTCCGAAAGCTACGGTGAGGGCTATCCGCTTCTGACCGAAAATCAGTATGGTAAGGGCATCGCGAATTATATCGCAACGCAGTTTTTCTCTCGGTATGCAGAAGTGCCAAAGCGCGAAAAGAGAGAAAAACTTCTTTCGCTTCTCGAAAAGAGCGGCGTGACTCCGTATGCTACTCTTGAAAACGAGGATAAAAAAGAGCCCACAGCTTTGATTACCTCCGCCTTGATGGCGAAAAACGGTGATCTCCGCGTTATAACCGTCAGCAACACGGATTATGAGCCGATTTCGGATACAATGCATCTTCCGAAGGGAAGCTATATCCCCGTAGAGGATAAGGAAAACGTCAAGCTTACCGAAAACGAAAGCGGCGTTACCGTGGAATTTACACTCGGTAGCTATGAATCCTTCGCGCTTTACACGCTTGAAAAGTAAAAAAATGAGAGAAAAATGTCAAAAAAAGCGATGCAAATCTTCTGCTTTTGCTATATAATTTTGGTATAACCCGAATGAAGGAGAAATAAGTATGCTTCATATCAACAAAATTTCCTCCGCAGAGCCCATCGATTTTGCGGCTTTGGAGCTGAAAAAATATCTTCGCATGATGATGCCCGATGGACCCGATGTAAAGATTTCTTATGATTTTTCGGCAAAAACGGGCTTTCGTCTGGGACTTATGTCGGATTTTGGGTTAGATACCTCGGATGCCGAGGATTTGTATCTTGACGATATCCTCTATATTGACTGTGATACGGAGGGTGGCATCATCGCAGGTAGCAATCCGCGCTCGGTGCTTCTGGCTGTCTATGAATATCTCCGTCAAAACGGTTGCCGTTGGCTCTATCCCGGCACGGACGGTGAATATATCCCCGCGCAGGCGATCGTTCCCGTCAAGCTTCGCCATAAGCCTTCTATGCGTTGCCGCGGCTTTGCCGCCGAGGGATCGGTGTATCAAGATTCCGTTCTCAATATGCTGGATTTCATCCCGAAGGTTGGCATGAATACCTATATGATCGAATTCCGCCTTCCGCGTTCCTATTACGCCATTTATTATATGCACCTCCGTAATCTGAAAAATCGCCCCTCCGAGCCGATCAGTGAAACGCAGGTAATGCAATGGAAGCGAGAATCTGAAACCGAAATGGCCAAGCGCGGCCTCCTTTTCCATGACGTTGGTCACGGATGGACGATCGATCCCTTCGGCATTGACTCCAAGCATAGCTGGCGCAAGGTTGATCCGAGCATCGTTCCGAAGGAAAGTATTCAATATCTCGCCGAAATCAACGGAAAGCGC